>JBDLIZ010000571.1:0-4183 GCA_039714615.1 Pseudomonadota bacterium
GAGTCTTACTGCTTTGGCGCTCGTTGCCACCGCCGCCAACTATCTGCTTTGTCGCCTACTATTGGGAGAGGCGCGGATTGATGCCGCGAGCCATACCAGTCGGCGATTGTTGGCCAGCGCAGGACGGACTGCTTCCAGCAAACCAAGAAGTTCGCTGAGCCCCACGGCCAGTGCTGCGGCAATGCTCAGGTAAACTCGTTTCATGATGGTTTCCATATCCTTTGGTAGTTTATGTAATGCCGCTTAAGCAGCGACAAGACGCAGTATTGGAAAGAATATTCTTCCTGTCAACGCTCACGCGCTTTCGCCCTGTTTCCACGAAGCTGGCGGAGGAATTCGCTAGGCAGTATTTCGGTTCTCGGGCATAAAGTGGCGTTGCGGATTGTTTTGTGGTTCCCTTCCAAAAATGGCACCTCTGGCCGCATAGCGGACATTTGAAATGCACCGCCGGACTGCCCCGGAAGGGCCGAAGTAACTGCCTCCCGCGCGTGCTGCCCGAATGTCCGCATTGAGCAGCCGGTTCCGCCTGCATCGTGGAAGGTCTGTAAAACCCCGAATTCTGTTGAAAAATTTCAGAGAAAACAGAGAAAAAAGAACACGGTTTTTATAGACCATTCCGCGTTTCCAACTGAGAAACCGTGGTCCCCTATATGAGGAACCTCGCCAAGTCAGTGACGGTGGAATAGCGTGTGGTCTTGCAGCCGTAAAGACCAATCCGCGCCTTGACCGCGCGAACAAAAAACGCCTAACTTGTAGGTAGCCCCTCCAAAAGTCAGGGAATGAGAAAATCGTGGTCTGTCCCCGGTTTTCTGGCAGAATCGCATGTGGGCATCGCGTCCTATTCAACCGTTATACTGACCGGGTCATCGCTGCCAAGCTGGGCTTTGAGCAACGCGGCCAGCGTATGTATATTTTCGGCCGTATTGAACTTGTTTACTACTTTACTCCTCGCGTTGACAGAGAGTTGCTTTCGAAGTCGGACATCGCTCGCCAGTCGCTGAATGGCATCTGCAACGGTAATAGCATCACCTGGCGGCACCAGCATGCCATCCTCGATAATTTCCGGAATAGCACTCCAACGGGTTGACACAATCCGCAGACTGGAAGCCATGGCTTCGATAAAGGTATTTGGTGTAATGTCCCTGCCGCCATGCCACGATGTGCGCCAAGGTTTGGAACCTGCTGGCCTTGGGGACGCGAAAACGGCAAGCGATCATGACAGGGCTGAGCAGCAAGAGCTACTGGCATCTGTCGCGGACCCTGGCTATGCAAACCAGGAGATAACGAAGACTGGCTTCGACGCCAGGGCTTGACCTCTGTGCGCGATCCCTGGATGAAACGCATGGTTATACCTGAGACCGTCGCGTGATCCCTTCTCGTGAACCGCCCTGTGCGGACCGCATTCAGGGTGGTGTGGGGACTGGGGGTTAAACACCCCCGGTTTACCGATTCGGCGGTTAACTAAGCGCTGCGTGTTCTCCCCCTATTTCTTCCAGACCGCAATATATTCATGGTTAGAAGCCGCATTGTCCGTACCGGAGACGGCACGCGTCAGGAGACCGGCCCTCAGGGCGCTGTTGTATTCCGACTGGTAAATGCGTGTAGACATATTGTGGCGGTCCTTGCGGGCACCCGCAGCAGCTGAAGCGAAGATGACGGAGTAATAGACCTTGTTGCGGTGCTTGTAGCTCTGCACGTAGCGGGGCCGGCGGCCTTGACGGGCATTCTGATTGTAGAGTTCCTGATAGTCCTTCTTGAGCACGATGGGCTTGAGCTGCCATTCACCGATCGTGTTCGAACGGTAAAGGCTTGTGAGGTAGAGTTTCCCACCCTGTGAAATCACAGAATCGTTGATCGGATTCAGGCCCTGCTGCCTGGCCTGTTTGAAAACCGCGTCGTGCTGCTGCACCGTCAGTCCATGACGGGCCAGATATCTTCCAGCCATGCCCTTGCGTAATATCATCGTGTAACGGACTCGTCCGCCCACGAGGGAGCTTTCCACCTGATAGGGCTGGTAGCCTGCGGCCTTCGCCTTGTTGATTTCCGTCTGATAGGTCTTTTCCGGCACGAGGAAGAACGCCCTCCACTTGTTCTTGGCCGGCCGCCATACGAAATTCAGGAAGGGCTCGCCACCGACACTGTAACCATCGATCCATTCCGGCCAGAAGCCGGAATCCGACAAATGATCAAACAGACGCTGGAAGTCGGCGGAGGGAAAACCATGGCGCGCGTACTCCGCAGTGAGTGTCCGCGCTGGCCAGATAAACTGGTCTCCATTCGGGATCCGATTGTTCGGAAAAGCTGACCAAGCGTTGATGTCCGCTTCCATCGTGTTGAAGTCGACCACCTTCGTAACCGGCGTTGTCAATCCGCGGGCAAACTTAATCAGCGCGGGCTGCGAACTGGCACCGCCGGTTTCCATGTGAATATGAAGATGCGGCACGCGACCGGTTGAACCCGTATAGCCGACACGCCCCAAGAGCTGGCCTTGTTTCACACGAGGGCGCTTGACGGTCACGCCTGATGGCAACACTGTGCCTGTCGGGACGGTGATGGCAACGTTCCGTGGCACAAGCGCCTCCGTATAAACGTCCGGATTGCCTACAAATCCCGGGTCGTTCTTCGTATATATCTCATTGTAAGGACATACACTGGTTGGAATGCTGCCGGCAGCGGCATGTGCAAAGAGCGCGATCCGTCCATCGTCTTGGCGAATCCATACGTGATTGCCACCGCCTATGACCTTCTTCTCTTTGCCGGAAGCTGGGTCATCCGGGGAGTTACGCCAGCACCCGATGACCTCGCCGGATGCCATCGCGTAAAAGGGCAATCCCCGCTTGCGTCCGTAGACGCCGTGAATTACATGATCCTTCGGCTCGGATCCCGAACCGCCCACCTTCAGGCGCGACCATCTTCCGGAGCCTGTATAACGAAAAGCGCCAATGTCATATCCTCGAGCTTGGATGCCGGGAGCATGGGGTGGCGCAAGGTGAATCCGCTCTCCCGGCTTGAGGTCCTCGCCCTTGAAGGGAAAGCTGTAGGTTTGGGCAGCGGCCGAGCCGTGGATTGCCACGCCAAGAAATCCCGCAAGACAGGCAATCATCGGCCTCTTCGAGAGCTGCTTGATGATGTGCAATATTCGGAAACCCCAGTCTTCAACTGTGATTGCCGCAAACTCTTCGATGTCAAGTTGTCGATTGATCCGGGCTGCGGAAAGCCGTCTCTTGCCGTTCATCACTTGAACTCTCCTCCTTGGTCGGCACCGTAACGGTCTATGGTTGCCATTTCCCGCCTGACTACGAACATACCCCGCATGTGCCCGGTATCCTGACGACGAAAGTGTCGTGTATCACGGTTACAAATCGCAATAACCCATTGATTTAATATGAGCGCGCACAGTGAGATAACGGGAACGAATGATGCCGGAAGGAAAGTGGGCACGTGGCGGGACCAAAATCGCAGGAAACAACCGGAGAGCCGTCGTCGTCATCATCCGCGACTGTCAAAGGGCAGGCAAATGCCGTTGCCAAAAAGGGGAAAATAGAACTCGATTGGTGGTGTTCATTCGTTTCTCCTCCATCCGTTAAAGAAGAAACCGTTTTCGGCGAGGCCGGCAGGGGATCAATACAAGCATCCAAACTGCTCTAGATTCTCAGTTAGAATCCCGTGAAAATCGTTGTTCTATCCCGAAAACGGTTGGATACAACGCTCCTTTGTACATTTGGCGGACAGTCGTTACAGTCTCATTAGACAGTTGAAGCCTAGGCCGTGATTCTAAGCTTACTTTAGGAATAATCCGAATATGTTGTAGGGCAATTCCTAACGTGTTTTCCGTTCCGAAAAACGCCGCAAGTCGCAGTGGATGTCGGGGGCAAAGAAGGAGGGAGGAACGGGGCGGGTTAAGGAAATATGCGTTTAACGATGACGGCTTCCAGCATCACTCAGAAATAGCCAGGCTCGGCGCCCAGGACTGCTGAGCCCAGATAACGGACTGTAGCGGTTCAGTAATCCAGGATCCCCGTTTTGACCGATCTCGGACTCACTTCAGTCACCCGTGTGGACCCATTGGGAGAGCGGGAACGCGCCCTCCGGCGAGCATTCTTCTCCTCGGCTCGTATTTCAGGTCGATACCGCGTGCGGTAAACCTACTCGATACACGTCATCGGGTCCGAGGTCTCAAAGA
>JBDLIZ010000572.1:0-4174 GCA_039714615.1 Pseudomonadota bacterium
TTCTTATATAGGGAAATTGTAGTACTGGTCTTGAATGACCGCAAGGAGTACGCTGCGGACATTCAACATCTCTCCTCAACCCAGTCCACTGATCTCATCGAAGCGGCAACTCTGAACGGCAGCACATACCTAACATTCAGATTTTTGAAGCGGCGTATAACGGCTACTCCAAGAGTACAGGCCCTCTGACAGGCCGCAGCCACCGATGCGGGCGCCATCCCATGAGGGCGACAAGTCTGCAAACGCAGCCCGATTGTCCGGAAGGCGGGTACTAATGCGGTTCAATATTTGTGCATTATTAGGGGGAAAGACTTTCTATTTTTCCTCTACTCCGGCATTATCACGCTCGTTTTGCAATTCAGATAGTCACTTATGATCCATACCCAATCACTTAACCTTCAGGATGTACGTAAATGAGGAAAGAGAGTCTCCAGGGCTTTATGGTCGTTGCCGGTGCGCTGCTTATACAGATGTCACTCGGCGCCATCTACGCATGGAATGTTTTTACACCTACGCTCCAGGAAGCCGGCTGGTCAACCGCTGATACACAGTGGCCATTCACCATCGGCCTGGTCAGCTTCGCTGTGGTGATGGTCTATGCAGGACGACATCTTTATAGTATCGGTCCACGTACACTGACCATTGCCGGGGGGCTTTTACTTGGCCTCGGGTACGTGATTGCCGGGTTGACCGGCGGCACAGCATTTTGGCCGGTACTGTTTGGTGTCGGCATCCTTGGCGGCGCAGGCATCGGTCTGGGATATGTCGTCCCCATTGCGGTCGGCATGCAGTGGTTCCCCGACAAAAAAGGATTGATCACCGGCATAGCCGTGGCAGGCTTCGGGCTTGGCGCCATGATCTGGGTAAAACTTGCTGGTTCATGGGGAAACCTCATCCCTGATTACGGTATTGCTGATACATTCATTATCTATGGTGTGCTTTTTGCCATCACGGTTTTAATCGGCAGTGTGTGGATGCGGTTTCCACCACACTTTATACCTCCCGCTGCTGATATGTCGACAGGGCGGCACGACTTTAACAGCCGTGAGATGCGCCGCACGACCCAGTATTGGTCGATTTTTGCCACATTCGCTGTCGGCGCCACCGCCGGTCTTATGTGCATTGGGCTCATGAAGCTGTTTCCCGGCAAGGCATTGACCGCAGCTGGATTAGACAGCGCCGCAGCAAGCAGTATTGCGGGCACCGCCATGGTTGTGTTTGCACTGGCAAATGCTGCAGGGCGAATTGGGTGGGGAAAAATCAGCGATATGATCGGGCATGCAGTCAATTGCGACCAGAATGGAAGACGGACATCCATTGTCGTGATGATGGCGTCACAAGGCTTGTTTGTCAGCATGTTCCCGTTTGTTGCTGGAGAACCCATGCTTTTAATGCTGGTAGCAGCCCTCATAGGTTTTAATTTTGGCGGCAACTTCGCACTGTTTCCGGCTATTACTACTGATACCTTTGGCCACAAATATTTTGGTCAAAACTACGGCTATGTCTTCTTGGCATATGGGATTGGCGGTACCGTTGGACCAATGCTTGGCGGATATCTCGGTGATATGAACAGCTTTACACCCGCGTTCATCATTACCGGCGTCATGAGCCTGGTTGCTGCAGTTATTATCTCCACGGTGAAGATACCGACAAAGCTGTCCCTGAAAGAGAACGGGATCCAGGCGACGGAAGCGAGTGGAGCACCAAACCCGGTGACTGCAGACTAGTACAGTAATACCTGTGCATCACCGTACCAGACCAGGAGCCATGCGATGGTGAACAGATCAGGGAAGAGATCGAGGTGTTTTTGCCATTGCTTGTAACTAATTTAGCCTGGGAATTCCCCGGGCTTTTATTGATTTAATATCTACGTCAAATGTCCGTTTTGGGTTGGTAGTCACCTCCAATATTTGAAAACGTGGAAGTCTGGTATGAGTACGCTGTTGCCGGTCGCCGCAACCATCCAAATTTACTCAGATCGCTGATTCAGTGACTGGCTCTAATTGCTCCACAGAGTTCATTCAAGTGTCACCAAGAGCGTCTAAGCCAAGCCGCACAGTTTACTGCGTCAGCTTGGGCGCTCTGTTATGTGTTGGTTGAACCAAGCTGTATGCACGTAGAAAGGGGGTATTGACTGCCTTCTCTCAGGACCTGTGCCTGGTATCTAACTCGTGATCGGACCAATCGAGTCTGAACCGATTGATCTGTCAGCCAGTAAACGAAGGCTTCTCCGAACGATGCGGGGGCAGGCTTCCGGTTTGATTCAGGGTGAAAGGTTACTGTTGATGACTATTTTCTGGCTCATGACGCCTTGCCTCAAACGAAAACCGCACCTTTTACCTTATCCGACCGAACGAGCTATTCTTCGGAATGACGCTGTAAGTAATCGACGTCTTGTTGCCCATTGCCCGTGCGATGGCGATATCCATGATCAAGAGAAATTTACCGTGGCCATATACCATGTTGTAACGATCCTTTTCCCGTTTGGCATGCGGATGCTTCGCATCCTGCCAGCCTGCTTCTCCCAACAGATTTTCGGTGACCTTCGCCACCTTTGAGACTGGATCGGCAGTGATATAGTTCGCAGTATGTTCTTCTTCGCCTATATACATGGTCTCGGCACCAGGATAAATTGGTAAATTTACCATACTGGGATAATCGTCATCTGTGGGAACGGGCTCAACAGGCGCTTTGGCCGGCTTTGCGGGTTTGCCCAGCGATTTTTTCTCCTTGCCGCCCGTCGCGCCATGACGTCTGAGGAGTTTTGCAATGGCCTGCGCGCCGCCTTCGTTGGCGCGGGACAGTGGTGTGCGGCCGTCGGCGCCGGGCCGGTTAACGTCGGCCCCAGCTGCGATCAGGGCCTCGGCAGCCTCGGTCGAGATGGCGAACAATGCCTCGAACAGCACGGGGTTGCCGTAACGATCGACGCCGTTGGGGTCTGCGCCGGCATTCAGCAACAAGTTCAGCATCTTCGGGTTGGAAAGCGCCGAGACCAAAGGCAGTCTCCCATTTTCGGTGGCCAGACTCGGATCGGCCCCACCTTCCAGAAGAAGCCTGACCAGCTTTGTACTGTTCTGCTCGACGGCATAGTACAGCGGTGTATGGGACAACGTGCCCAGATTCATGTTTACACCATGTCGCCCCATGACGGCCACCATCTCGTGCATGGACTCACTCCCGCTCTCGACCGTACGCAGCACCATCGAGTTCCCGTAGATATCCTTGACATTGAAATCCGCGCCGCCTTCTAACAACGCCTCGGCGATCTCGGCGCTGCCGGCTTCGATGGCCAACTCCGGTATCGTGCGACCATCGCGGTCACGGTGGTTGGGATCGGCGCCCCCGCCCAGCAACTGACGCACAATCTCCGCCTGTTTTATTTCGACGGCCCTCATTAGTGGCGTGTATCCGGTACGGTAAACGCTGTTGGGGTTGGCGCCTTTGGCGAGCAGAGAGCTTACCGCAGACGTATCGTGGTAGTTCACGGCCTCATAGAGTTTCTGGTTCAGTTCGGCTTGGCCGGACAGCACCGGGCCGGACAGTAGCAACAATGTGAAAAAAACGATAGGAGTTTGCATTTTGGATTTTCTCATGTGGTTACTCTACCCAAGACGGGTCTCATCAGATATCCAGGCCCCAAGGGGGGAATGCCACTAGGTACATAGTATTATTTTGAAGCTTCGCGGTTAACGAGATAGGAAGCTTCTCTGCTAGCGAAATAGGCAGTTCTGCGTATTTCAGTTCAGCAATATTTGAAAAATAGCAGCAAGCTCCAGAGAAATCTAGGATTTTTGATAAAGCTGCCTGATTCGACCCAATGAAAAACAGAATGGATATGGGCGACGCAGCCAAGATACCCCGATGACCGCTTGGAGTACGCTGCGGACCGTCGCGGCTATCCCTCCCATAGCCTAAATACTCGTTTGCTGGCTGGTGGTTCATCTCCAAACCGGACAGTCACATTGTGGCTGACATAACCTACGTGGGAACCTGGATCAGGTCTCATTTAGGCGGCCTTCGTGAATGGTCACACCAAATTTTGCACCTGCTCCCGCATCTGCTCAATCAGCACCTTGAGTTCGACGCCGATGGCTGTCATCTGCTGCTCCGCTGATTTGGATGCCAGGGTATTGGACTCGCCGTTGAGCTCCTGCATCAGAAAATCGAGGCGCCG
>JBDLIZ010000573.1:0-4166 GCA_039714615.1 Pseudomonadota bacterium
CTGCTTTAATCTGGGCTGGCGTCTGATGCTTGCCCGTTTCTGAGGCTTCCTGCCAAGCAGCTGAACAAGCGGTAAAAAATAATAAAGCAGATAAGGGACCAACCAACCTATAGCAATAAGTTTTGTTGCCTATTTGAACCATCTCTTAATTGTCATTATAAGTACGCTGCATGTATTGATAACCACTGTCGCCCTCTGGCGACATGACGAGGGCCACCTGGTCGATTCCAGTAAAATTAACTCTAATAAAAATGCATTATACGACTCTAAGCCAGTTTATCAACTTCCCGGGAAATGCAATCAACCGAGTGTCAATAACTCACTTAAAAACGCCGCCATTTATTTCAATATCATATTCCAAAATAGAAATTATCTGCTTCTAAACTAACGCATCCCGTAGAGGCCCAAGCTATTGATTTATCATCTAACTCTGCCCACTTCCAATCAGAACATTTAATCAATATTTCGGATTTATCATTAATCAATTCGTGCTCATCCCGTTCTTTGCGAATACAACATGCAACCTTGCAGGAGAGTATTCTTTCATGACTCTGTCCCTTGATCATTTCCGTAGTTTTTGGCTATCAACTGGAGACAATGTTATATTACTAAATTTCATTTAGGTTTTTTTAAGGGTAAGGATTCAACAAAATTTGTGCATAAATCCACCCATTTTGCTAACTCTTTATCTGATTCGATCCCCTCAGATGTCACATAAACCATGCCTTTCATCGCTTTGCCAGTAAAATCCATTTCTCTTGTGTACTTTTTAGCAAGACACATTTCATATTGGTCCGGACCAACACGCGCCATAAGTGTGTCTTTTACTATACCGCAACACATATGATTGGAAACCATAAAACAAAGGCCACCAAACATTTTCTTTTCTACAACGTCACTGCGAATTAGAAATTGTTCACGAAGCCTCTCGGCTAATCCTTCGTCATAAGCCATATAAGATCACTCTTGTTAAATAAATGACAGGTTAAAAATAACGCAAAGTCCAGATTGTGCAGTCAAATGGGGCGTATTGTCTAGTATGTTTAATCCCCTCATCATGGCTACGAAAAACTTCGGCCAACAAAGCATTATTATCGTAGCTACAATGAATGGGTTTTTCACCTTACTAGCCATTAAAAGTCAGGCTAAAGAAATACATAACTACTGCCGAAAGATTTTTCTTTAAAATGCACTACTTGCATATTTGGTTAAAAATTTATCCAGTTGATTAGCAAAAGATTTACGATCACTTTTGCTAAGCGCCGCCGGACCACCCGTATCTATTCCGCCGGCTCGTAAGGTATCCATAAAATCTCGCATATTTAAACGTTCTTTAATGTTGTCCGCTGAATAAAATTCACCTCGAGGATTGAGAGCAAAACCTCCTTTTTCAATCACATCGGCCGCTAAAGGAATATCACCAGTGATTACAAGGTCTCCATCGCTAAGCCTTTTAATAATCTCATTGTCCGCCACATCAAAACCAGATGTTACTCTAAGAAAATGAATGATGCGCGACTGCGGTATGCGTACATCATGATTTGCTACAAGCGTAAGTTGAATTCCAGTGCGCTCTGCCGCTCTAAACAAAATATCTTTAATCACCACTGGACATGCATCTGCATCCACCCAAATTTTCATATCACACCACTCTATTGCTTGCCATGTTAGTTGAATTCAAGGTCAGATCTTATTGCAAGATTCATCTGTTCGTCGTACTGGATAACAACATCATCGTCTGAATGGTACCATTTTAACGTAAATTTCAGTCACGGTAGATGTCAATTGCAAACCACGCAGACTTTCCGTAAGCACATCAATTTATGGTAGCCTCTTGAGGATACGGCTTACTTTACTTACCGTTTCCTTATATTTCTTATTGGCATTCAACTCTGGCCTGCATTGTATGAAGCATTTACAAACATCTTGTACTCAATTCCCCCTGCCTTGGGTGATCCTGGGAAAACAACTTCTAGAGCCTTAGCTATTTTAATCAGCACCTTGGCCGCTACCAGAGCAAACTTGTTAGGATTTAGTCTATTGGCCTCCTTGTGACCTACTTCACGAGTTTCTTTTTTCCGATAGGTGCTGGCCCAGCGATATCTTCTTCAATATCAGACATTGAGAAGTCACCACTCACTTGAGCAACAAGTGCCTTAAGTTCCCCGACGGTAAAATCCTTTAGAGTTTTGGGTATCTATTGGGATTCGTCGAACACAGGGAGTAATTTCCACTTTCCTTTTAACCACCTTATTGGGGGGGGTTCTGGTTGACATCTCAGAAAAGGTTACGGAAATTACGGATGGCGTTGAGAGATCAGAATAACCTTTATCTCCTGACGGGTAGGATCGAACTTAATGATTCCTTTGTGAGTGCGAAGTGTGCAGGTGAACGTGGGTGTGACACGGCAGGTCAAACCTCGATTCCGGTAGTCAGGGAACACAACTAAGGCCAGTCTTGTTTAGTTGCATGAAAGCCGTTGAACCTGTCAATTAGGCGAGGATGTTTGTTACACGCCAAAGAATCTTTATCAATCGTCCATTCTTTGCCAATACGAGCCCCATACATACCCTCCGGTAACTAACAGGCTGACCAAGTGCTGAATCTGCCAAAATATCAGTTATTTTGCTGCTGTTAAAACCAGTTTGCTCATATATATAAAGCATCCGCTAATCTGGAATTCTTAATATTAACAACTTTACCTTCACGTTATTAAAATGTTTATCAAATACAACCTGATGCAATGCTCAACCTACGGTGCACCGTACTTGGCAGCTTGGTTTGCGAGCTTCTGACAGAACTCTTTTTTCAGCCAGTGGGCGTTCCAAAAAGTCTGATACCAAATAGAACACTGGAAAGTCCAGCCGTTACGGCCCAGGAAAACGTCTTTGACGGGAATCTCGTAGTTGCAGGTGGCGGGGTCCCACCCGGCCAAGCATTTGTCATTGGTGTCATTGAACATCTGCTTGTGCAGAGCAGAGGGGATTTTTTCCGCTAGCTGGTCCTTAGCAATGTACTTCGAAGCCGGACTACAAGGCTGCGTATTGCAGGTGTTGGTCCACAGCTCGTATGCGTGGCTTTTGTTGATCTTATAAAGACAAGTTTTGGAAGTGCACGCAGCTATGATCCAGCCTTCGCAGCTCTCCAGGAATCCGCATGGCTTCGGCAGGGTCGGTGTGAGCACTTGCCAGACCCACACCGAATACGCGCGGGCCGAGAGGTTAGTCGAGTCTGCCCAGTCGGAGTCGGTCGGTCCGAACTGCTCCCACACGCCCATATTAAACAGGCCACCCACAGCCTGGAGCAGGCCGTAGTCTGCCATCACAGTCTGCTTGGCCTGCTCGACGGCGTTCTGAGACAGCCCCCAGGACGCTTCCAGCTTGCCGCGCAGATCGATGTACTTACCTTCAAAGGTCGAGCCGCCGTTCTGACCGGAGAACGCTACGGACGCTATCGCGTCAATAGTACCAAAAAGGACTTGTACCTCGGGCGCACCTAGGTTGGACACGGCGTCGGCTACCCCAGCGAACAACTGGATTAAATCGGCGGCGATCTGGCTATCATTACTATTACTCGTATCGTATTCAAGGTATTCGGCAGTGATATCGAGACCCTCGAGTTCCTTAACGTCGTCGATTTTCTGGGAGGCGTTCTCAAACATCTGCGCCGCCTGCGCTGCCCAACCAAGTTCAGTGATGATCTGGGTCTTAACCGTTTGCCACTTCGTTATCGGGATATTCGTCGGCTGTGCCATCTCTTCGACGATAGCCGCCCACTGGTCAAGCGTCGTCGCGCTCTGGTCGTACTGGCTGCGAACGTCGCCTCCGGTCGGGAATAGCAGGCTATTGATGGCGTTGTACGCAGTTAAGGCAATACCTGAGAAGACCGGGAACGTCACCGACGGCGATAGCCACGATCCCGACTGGGTGTCGAAGCGGTAGGTCTGGATACCACTGGGTCCGCGGCCGATCAGCTCCATACGCGGCAACAACGGCAGGCACAGAGAGGGGGCTTCCGATCGAGAAGCCCCCTCTTTCATCCGATGAGTTGCGGACGGCGGTAGAGCGCGGCGGGGGCGGGGCCCATCTCAAGGCAGACGTGGTCGCCTGGTGTCGCCAGCATCACCCCGCATGCGGCCTCTACCTGTGGGTGCTCGCGGAGAACGA
>JBDLIZ010000574.1:0-4165 GCA_039714615.1 Pseudomonadota bacterium
CGCAACTTCCTAAAAACGTTGGGCTTCGTTCCTCAGCGCCAACCTACACTATTCAGATTGATATCAAGGTATTATCCGAGAGTTCAGGATATCTGAAAGTAAATAATTCAGTTAAGGAATTTTGGTATGGATACCCAAGTGAATACAGAACCGGCACCAAGCTATTGCGAAACATTGCCTGAGACATTGGAGTTAATGGCGCCGCGCCCCTTATCACTACAGGAGACCGGTCTTACTCTAAATTTTCTCCAAGAATTGGTGGCGAAGCATCTCTATGATGGCGGGGCAATGGACTCGCGTGAGCTGGTGGCGCGCCTGGCGCTGGCCGGTCCGATCCTCGAAGAAATCCTCGGCACGATGCGCACTGCTGCTTATATCGAGGTGCGCGGGCCGGCGGCGGACAGCCATGGGCTGCGCTATGCATTGACGGACCGTGGCAGGGCATTTGCCGCCGAGGCCTTGGCGCAAAGCGGTTATATCGGTCCCGCGCCGGTGCCGCTGGACAGATACTCACAGATCATAAACGCCCAGAGCGTGCATCTTCAAAAGGTGACGCGCACTCAGATGCGCGAGTTATTTGCCGATGTGGTCATCAACCAACAGCTCCTGGATCAACTCGGATCGGCGATGCGCTCGGGACGCGCGATTTTTCTGTATGGCCCCGCGGGCACCGGCAAGACCTATATGGGCGAGCGCCTGGCCTGGCTGCTTGGCGACGCCATCCTGGTACCCCATGCCATCGCATTGGGCGATGCGGTCGTCCAGATCTTCGATCCGGCGATGCACCGGCCGGTGGGATATCTTGACGATGAACCCGAACTGATGCTCCATGAGGGGTTCGATCCGCGGTTTGTCCTTTGTCGGCGTCCCGCGGTGATATCCGGCGGGGAACTCACCCTGGACATGCTGGAGATCCAGTATGACCCTGCTACCCGTCAATATCAGGCCCCCTTGCAGCTCAAGGCCAATAACGGCATCTACATGATAGACGACCTTGGCCGCCAGAGGGTGGCCACCGTGGATCTGTTCAACCGCTGGATCGTGCCCATGGAGAGCCGACAGGATTATCTGAGCCTGAGCTCGGGGAAGCGCTTCGAGATCCCGTTTGACGTGGTGCTGATGTTTTCCACCAATATGAATCCCATGGAACTGGCCGACGACGCCTTCCTGCGTCGTCTTGGTCACAAGATCCATTTTGATTTTTTGCAGGCGGATGATTATGCCGCCATCTGGCGACAGGTCTGTGACGAGCACGGGATCAGTTTTGATCCTGAACTCTTAAGGTACGTTCTGCAGGAATTGCACATTCCCAGCAAAATCCCTCTACTTCCCTGTCATCCAAGAGACCTGCTTGGGATGGCGCTGGATTACAGCCGGTATCAGGAGCATTCGGGTCGACTCACACCGCATGCGCTTGCCATCGCGTGGGCTAACTATTTTATCGATCTAAATGTAAATCCGGATCATGGAACGACGTGGGTTACCCAGAAAACAATAGGAGACCATCATGCTTAAGCGTAGAGCTTTATTTCTTTTCGCCATCGCGGTAACGCTGGGAATATTCGCCGCTTTTTTCGCCAACCAATGGATACAGGGCCGCATGTCGCCGATCACCACGGCTGAGGCTAGCACCGCGCCGGTGGTGGTGGCCGCGCTCGAGATACCGTTCGGTCAGCGCATCGACGCGGCTCATGTCAAAACGATCGCCTGGCCAAGCAACAGTCTGCCTAAAGATTTCTTTTCCAAGGTCGAAGATGTAGAGGGTCTAGTGGCTAAACAGAAGATCCTGCCGGGCGAGCTTCTACTGCGAGGGCGTATTGCCCAGAATGCCAGCGGCAGTACCCTTTCCGCCATCATTACAGCCAATATGCGCGCTATAACGGTGCGCGTCAATGATGTCATCGGGGTCGGTGGTTTTCTGCTGCCCGGTAACCGGGTGGATGTCCTGTCCAGTCGCAAAGATAAAAAGCGGGTTTATACCAAGACGATACTGGAGGACCTCAAGGTGCTGGCGGTGGATCAGACGGCCTCTCCGGATAAGGACAAACCTATCGTGGTTCGCGCCGTGACCCTGGAGGTAACGCCAAAGCAGGCCGTGGTCTTGGTCAAGGCGACCCAGGAAGGCAATGTGCAGCTGGCCCTGCGCAATCCTGAGGACAAGTCACGTGCAGAGGTTAAAAAGGTCAGTAAACCCAAGGTGCGTAAATATCGGAAATATCGAACCACCAGTTCCGTTACCGTCATTCGGGGAACGAATGTGAATATATCCAAAGTGAAGATGTAAGCGCCTAGAAATCCGATGTCCGGGAAAGTAAGGAATGCGGACGAAATAACTTCCCTAACTGGCGCCGAATGATCGTTCGTATTCAAGGCGTGACAACAGGCGCATAGCCTAGCTATGTAACTGTTGTCACAACGCCGAATACGGACGATAAGGCAAGTCAGATAGGGAAAATATTTCGGTAGCATTTCTAAGTATTTAAGGAGAAAACCATGTATTGGGAGAATCAGCATCAACATCCATCGCGGCAGGTACGAAGTTTGCCTTGCCGTCTGCCCCTACCCCTGCTGCTGTTGTTATTCGCTGTTCTTTGCTTGACGCGGGTGCAGATGGCAAGCGCGGCGATCGAGGGGCCGTCAATAGCATCGCTGGGAAAAGACAGCCTGCAGATTCCAATCTACAAGTCAACGTTTCTGCAGCTCCATCAACCTGCCAAGCGCATCTCCGTAGGCAACCCGGGCATCGCTGATATCGTCATCCTGCACAGCCGTCAGATTCATCTGGTCGGCAAGGCACTGGGTACCACCAATGTCGTTCTCTGGGATGCAAAGAACAGTATCTTTGCGACCTTCGAGGTTGAGATCACTCACGATCTGGAGACCTTGAAATTAAAGCTTCACGAGCTGTTGCCGGAAGAGGATATCAAAGTCACTTCCGCGCAGGAGAGAATAATCCTCAGCGGCGAGGTATCCAACGTCGTCAAGATGACGGCCGCCAAGGAGTTGGCGTTCAGCTTCCTGCCCGAGTGTATTGCATCCGAATCCAATGTGGTCATTCGCGATACCACCCAGGGCCCGCCGCCGGTGGTGGTTCAGCAGGGAGGGGGAGGCCGTCCAGGCGGCAGTCAGGAATGCAAGGAAGGCAGTGTCGTCAATCTGATGCAGGTCGGCGGCGCCCAGCAGGTCATGCTGCAGGTCAAGGTGGCGGAGATCGCCCGGACCGTATTGAAACGCCTGGACGGCAATGTCAACCTGATGTCGTTTGGCAACCCCATTGGCGGGCTCGTCAATGGCGGGGCAAGTTTTCCAAACGCCTTGAATTCTCAGGGCCTGCTGACGCCCTTGTTTGGCTCGCTCGGCGACGGCAGCAGCCCAATCGGCCCACCGGTAGCATTGCTCCAGCCCAGTACTCCGGGCATCGAGAACACGGGGGCATTTCTGAGTTATCTCTCCGGGGACCTTTTCTTCAAGGCCGTACTTGACATCTCGAGGAAAAAGGGACTCGCCAAGATCCTGGCGGAGCCCACGCTGACGACGCTTACCGGTCAGCAGGCCCAGTTTCTTTCCGGCGGTGAGTTTCCGGTTCCAGTCCCTGGAAACAACGGCGATGTCACCGTTAAATTCAAGGAGTTCGGGGTAGGCGTCAAATTCGTGCCGGTGGTGCTCGATTCGGGCAGGATCAGCCTGAAGCTCAATATCAATGTCAGTGAAATATCCCAGAACAACAGCGTTTCGGTCGGGGTATTCGGCACTGAAAGCACGTTCGTGATCCCATCCCTTACCAAGCGCAGTGTGGGCAGCACGGTGGAACTGGCGGACGGTCAGACCATCGGTATCGCCGGTTTGATCAGCGATAACCTGCGGCAGTTTGTCGATAAACTGCCCGGGATGGGCGATATTCCCATATTGGGGGCGCTGTTTCGAAGTCAGGAATACCTTTCGGGTCAGACCGAGCTGGTGATATTCGTGACGCCGCATCTGGCCCGCCCCATTTCGCCACAACGGGTCATGCTGCCCACGGACAGCTTCGTACCGGCCAGTGATCTACAGTTTTATCTCATGGGACAAATGGAAGGTACGCGCAAGCCGGACGCAAAACGCCATGGCGAACCGCTGACGAGTAGCGGCGGCACCGAGACCAGCCAGTTTGGACATCAATTATAAG
>JBDLIZ010000575.1:0-4158 GCA_039714615.1 Pseudomonadota bacterium
CAGCTGGCGCACTGGTTTGATGTTCGTCAATGGATACGTCTTGCGTGAGGAGCCGTGTACGGACCCGTACGCACGGTTCTGTGGGCAGACGGAGGCCATTTGGCCTCCTCTGACCCGATGTCGCAACGCCGAAGACGGACGATAAGGCAAGCCAGGTGGGGAAGTTATTTCGGTAGCATTCCTAAGGTCATCTTTCCATTCCTGAAGACTCGGGGGATCTCAAGCTTTCTTGACCGCGCGCCGCGCGCTCATGCAGCTGGTACGGGTGGCTCGCCCGGATGAAGGCAGAGAGGACATGCGCAGATGGATCAAGCTCGAAGAAATGGGCGAAGAAGTGCGCGAGGTGGTCAGAAGGCTAGCCGAGGCCTGCCTGCTCGTCACGGGCGGCAAGGCGCCGAAGGAAGGCGAACAGCCTGGCTCGCCGGTGATCGAAGATCCGGTCGATGAGAATATTGACCAACCGAGTGGGGGTTTGTTCGCCGGTGTTTTGATCGGTGATCGTTTTAATACATTTAACCCAATTGAGCCGATGCGTGTGATAAGGGTGGTTATAAGGCAGGAGTGAATCGCATGGCCAGTAATCAGGAGGGCATATCCCTCTTTCTTAGATGGCCATGTAGCTTATCGTGTGCGGATAGGATCACTTGCTCGGTGGTGGGCCAGTCGATGCAAGCATCGGTAATCGATACGCCGTACTTCAACTGGGATGGATCCTTGGCCAGGGGCTGGTTGCCCCAGTGTAGATTGCTCTCAAGCATCAGACCTACTATGGACTGATTTCCTTCCACGACCTGGCAGACACAATTATCCGCCACCAGGGACTGCAATCTAGGATCCTTATTGGAATTGCCGTGACTGCAATCCACTACGATGTTTACCGGCAAATCGGCCTTCTGCAATTCCTTCTCGCACATGGTGATACTGACCGAATCGTAATTATGCTGCCCACCCCCTCCACGCAACACGATATGACCGTAATCATTGCCGCGAGTATGGAATACGGCACACTGCCCATCCTGGTTGATGCCCAGGAAATGATGGGGATGCGAGACGGATTGCAGCGCATTGATCGCCACATTAAGGGTGCCATCGGTCCCATTCTTGAAACCCACTGCGGTCGATAACCCGCTGGCCATCTCACGGTGAGTCTGGGATTCTGAGGTGCGCGCGCCTATTGTCGTCCAAGTGATCAGGTCCGATAGATATTGCGGCATAATGGGGTCCAGCGCCTCTGTTGCGGTGGGTAATCCCAGATCAGTCAGATGTAACAACAATTCTCGGGCCATGAACAGCCCTTTCTCGATGTGAAACGAGTCGTCGAGATAGGGATCATTTATCAGACCCTTCCAACCGATAGTGGTACGCGGCTTTTCAAAATAAACCCGCATGAGTAACAACAGGGTATCGCTGACCTGCTCCGAAAGTCTGCTCAGTTTATCCGCATACTCGCGTGCCGCTTCGAGGTCATGAATAGAGCATGGTCCCATCACCACAAAAAGCCGAGGATCTTCACGGCTGAGTATGCGTCTCACGGCCTCCCGATTTGCAATCACGGTATCTTCCGCCTTGGTGCTAAGCGGCAAGGCGCGCTTGACCTCGGCAGGTGTAGGCAATAGATCCTGAGAAATGACATTGATATTATCAATCCGATTAGACATTTTTGTTAGACTCTGCTGATCCCTGATAAGGAGCTGGCTTGCGGTGTGAATTGTACCCTTCCTTGGTGGCAATTGATACCGCGCTCCCGCCCGTATACCGGCAGCGAATGAGGGCCGAATCAATGTCTATCCCGGCGTCCTTTTCTGGCTTGAATTCCTTATCCTAGATCACTGTAAGTGATGGTGTGCATTTTCCCGTGCGCGTCACTCCGACGATGCAGTGAAGATAGAAATTGCCCAGTATTTCCCTTCCGATAGACCATGACATGGTCAAGAAAAAACAGCGCCGGCGCATCAAGAACCTGCCAGCGAAGGGGGCTTGCAAAGACCGGCAGCTTGCGGGGCCGCTTAAGCTGGTTCATCATCTGGGTATGGGAACTCTAGCCTGGATAACCGATCCTCATCTGAACTTTCTCGACGAGGAAAAACTACAGCATTTCATCGCTAAACTCGCAGGTCGGTCGGAAGACGGACTCTTGATCACTGGCGACATCGCTGAAGCACCTTCCGTGATCGGGTATCTAGAGCATCTCGATGAGGCGCTGCCATTCCCGGTGTGGTTCGTGTTGGGTAATCACGACTTCTATCGCGGCGGTATCGGGGCGACCCGGGAGGCGGTCTCGGAGATGAGTGTGCGGGCTACTAGAGTGAGGTACTTGACCGCGAGTCGCGTCATTTCGCTGAGTCCCAAGACAGCGCTGGTAGGACACGACGGCTGGGCCGACGGGCGATGCGGTAGTTTCCTGACCTCGTCGATTGACATGAATGACTACCATCTCATCCAAGATCTGATCTGCAGTAGCAAAGAGCAGCGGCTAAAGCGGCTTATGACCCTCGGTGACGAGGCAGCCGCGCATTTGCGCGAGATGGTAACGGAGGCGTTGCTGACTCACGAAGAGGTGATCGTGGCCACTCATGTGCCGCCTTACGCGGGTGCTTGTTGGTACCAGGGTCAAGCGGTATGCAACGAGTGGACCCCTCACTTCACCTGTCTGGCTGCCGGCTGGGCTATGAACGAGGTGATGGCTGACCATCCCAACAAGCATTTACGGGTCCTCTGCGGTCATACCCACAGCCGTGGTATCTTTCAAGCTGCGGAGAACATTGTGGTGGAAACGGGAGACGCCGTGTACGGCGCGCCTGCGCTACAGCCTGTCGTTCACTATTCCTGAAGCTGAGTTCCCAACACTCCAGCGCCCTGGGGCGCAAATGACGCACTCCGAAAGCAAAGACAGGCTCCTAGGCTCGTGCTTTCTGCTCGATTTCGTATTCGAATGGTTTGTTCATCTCACCAGCGATTAAATTGAAGTCTTCAACGGCATCTTTTGATAATTCATTGACCCATCTCAAATCCAGTTTTATAGCCACCTCCAGTTGATCGTAGTATTGAGAGCTATAAAACTGCTTGCTATGTTTTATCCTTTCGCGTAGTGCGTGAGATTCCGGTTGAAACTGTTTTTTGTACTTATAGATCAACGATCTTGTACCACCATTACCGAAAATGTGATGGTGATCATGCTGCCAGTACTGCAACATCTCAGGCTCATATTCTATCCCTAATAATTCACAGGTAGCCTTAATGGTATTCTCGGGGTTCGCAGCAAGGTTTTCGTAAGACATTCGAATCTTCCTATGCTCGGAAAATTCATCGTAGAATTTGTTCATTTGATTTATTTGCCGCATCCAATTCTCGGTCACTTTTTTTATCCCTCTGTCAGGATATTTTCTAAGATAAGAATTGACAACAGCTCGACCATCACGGCCCATATAGATTAGATAGGGTTCTATGTTGCGCCAGGTATGTCTTTTCGACAACTGTCTTGTGAACCAGTCGGGGTGCTTACTAGAGTCTATGACAACGGACTTTTCAGACCATTTGAATAAAAATTGATAAGGATTTATGAAATATCGTGCTGCTTCACCAAGGCCTGAATGTAGCTTCGTCCTTTTGGAATAGAATAGCTTCAGAATGGGCAACGAGACCTTATCGTTCCAAAATGGACAGTGGTCTTCGCACACACCGCATATATGTGCATAAGCCTTGTCAGAGGGCTTATCCAACTGCTGCCTCAAGCGATGAAACTCTCCGAGGGAGAAGGCATCTGAATGACTGCCCAGGATGAGGTCCAACAAAGTGGACCCACAATGTCCCGGACCCATGATGAATACTATTTTCTTGGTCATACGGTTATTCTAGATTCCCTTGCTGGACGGTGTCTACAGTATTTTCTTATGAGAAATGAGATCTGGCGCACCTCGTCCGTTGCGCGCTGGACGGTGTTGCAAAATGGTCTCGCTCCTATGAGCGGGGACATACCGGTCTGGGAGACTCTGTCTCAAACCGATATGTCCCATGATTATTACCTAGATCCTGCAAGTGATCACTTGCAGGATCTAGGTATTACCTCAATGAGCTAAGGAATGCGAACGAAATAACTTCCCTAACTGGCGCCGCATGATCGTTTGTATTCAAGGCGTGACAACAGGCGCATAGCCCCAG
>JBDLIZ010000576.1:0-4138 GCA_039714615.1 Pseudomonadota bacterium
CAAATATTTTGGCAAAGATAAAGGAGTCACGATGTACACCTTTATTGATGAACGTCATGCCCTCTTCCACTCAACCGTGATCAGTGCCTCTGACCGTGAGGCCGCCTATGTCATTGACGGACTGATGCAAAACGAGGTCATCAAAAGTGATATCCATTCGACCGATACACATGGGTTCTCTGAAGCCATATTTACGGCCACTCATATGATCGATACCGCCTTTGCGCCTCGCTTTAAGAAAATCGGTGATCAACGGATCTATGGCTTCTCCAGCAAATCGACCTATCAAAAACGAGGCTACAGCATCGTGCCGAGTCGAACCATAAACCAGAAGCTTATCCTGAAGAATTGGGAAGACATCCTCCGCTTCATGGCGACGATCAAACTCCGCTACAGCAGTGCATCGCAACTGTTCAAGCGTCTGAGTTCTTATGCGAAAGATCATCCCTTGTATAGGGCATTGAAAGAATTTGGTCGCATCATCAAAACCAAATTTATCTTGACCTACTATGATGATGCTGAACTGCGCCAACGGATCGAAAAACAACTCAATAAAGTTGAGCTAGCAAACAAGTTTTCCAAGGCCGTCTTCTTCGCCAACAATCAGGAGTTCCTGGATGGCACCAAGGAAGAGCAGGAAATAGCAACAGGCTGCAAAGTGCTCATACAAAATGCCATCATCCTTTGGAATTACTTGTACTTGTCGCAGCGGCTATCAATCACGGCCGATCCGGGTGAACGGGAAGATATGATAGTGGCGATCACCGGTGGCTCCATCACTGTCTGGCGCCATGTCAATTTGCAGGGTGAGTACGACTTTACACGGCCGGCTGCAAATGAAGCGCTGTTCGACATGCAAAGAATTCTGGCGCTTAAAATAGGTTGAGGACAGGTACAATCAAGAAAAGATGGAGAATGAATGCTCTTAAATCAGTAAGTTAAGTGGTCTTCGCGCAAGATCTCGTCCGCTTATGTCCGCAGAGCCATCATTCTACGATTACCTCGCCCAAGAATGCCTGGTCGTTGCTAATCCGGTAGCGTTGATCCGGCAAAAGAATAGATTTCTCCGCCAAGATCAAAACCAGGCTTTGGTCAGACGCATTAGCGACCTACAGTGGGATTACGTTCTGGAAACGGCAGAGCTCATGGCCACGGAGGATCCTAATGTCCATGAACGTACGCTCTTTATCCTGACATCGCTGTTCGCGATGTATCTTCGAATTTCCGAGCTCGTTGCTGATGAGCGCTCTGCACCGACTATGGGAGATTTCAAGAAAGACCGGGATGGCAACTGGTGGTTACATGTCACGGGTAAAGGCAATAAACACAGGACCGTCACGGTATCTGACGCGATGCTCGAGGCATTAAGACGCTATCGAAAGTCACGTGCCCTTTCTCCTCTGCCGTCACCGACTGATACAGCACCATTGATTCCAAAGGTTCGGGGCAAGGGTCCAGTGACCAGTTCGCGGCACCTTAGACTGCTTGTACAGCAATGCTTTGACCGGACCTACACGCGCATGTGCGAGGATGGGCTCAAGGATGATGCGCTGGATCTGAAAGAGGCCACAGTGCATTGGCTACGACACACCGGCATTTCCGAGGATGTTCGTTCACGCCCTCGAGAGCATGTCCGCGACGACGCAGGTCATGCGACGATGGCCACCACGGATCGCTATATCGAAAGCGATCAGCGTGAACGCCATCATTCAGGGAAAAAGAAACCGGTGAAGGTTTTTGAGTGAACTCAGTAAGTTCGGCGAATTTAAGCTTGAAAAAACAGTAGGTTAAGCGTCGAAGTGTGTTATGCGCACCTCTATATTGTTGAAGAACCAACCTGCTAGAAACCATCGTTGGCGGCTCTATTCTGACCTGGCGGCACGTCAACCTGCAGGGTGAATATGACTTTCGACGCGAAGCGGCCAATGACACGACCTTCGATTTGCCCAGCATATTGTCGCTCAAATTGGCCTGATCAGAGGCGATCCAGAAAAAATATCGTTACTATTCGAAATAGGTGAGCTTCAATCTCTTTTAAAACAATGAGATAAGTCGGTTCCGTGGCAGTTTGCGTCCGCTTATGTCGAAATAGCCAGAAATTGACGGACTTGTTCGAGGGTTTCAATGTGAGAATCGTTCATGATGGTTTTCATACCTCCATCATGGACAGAATCAGGTCACTTCAGGCTCATTTCATGTTGGAAATACGCCCTCCCTTCAGGCTCATTTCATATTGGAAGAGGCTAGGGGTTGCAAGTAATATCTAAAGCAATTAATATTGATGTAGGAATTAAAAGACTGGATATAATGGTAAGCACCAAGTAAAACACCCCAAGTATCGGCAAAAAACTCAGCAATAATTTGAGTATAAGCTACCGAATATACAGGGGATTTTGTAATATATAATTCATGGATGCAGCGATCCAAATAGGGAAAAAGAGAGTCGATGATCCATTCGAGATCATCAACCAGCTTCACCATTCTCTTGAAGAAAAAGAGTGTCAAATAGAATCTCAAAGTCATCGGATTCGTCTTCTCGAAGAGAAGATAAACTACCTCCTTCACCATCGTTTTGGTTCAAAGTCTGAACGCTTCGACGAGCGCCAGCAATTGCTGTTCGAAAACGAGGACACAACACTAGCGGTAGAACCCACCGTTGAAATTGAAGTGCCTGCACACACCAGAAAGACGGGTGGCCGGCGCATCTCACCCAAGGACCTTCCTCGGATTCGAGTGGAACATGACCTGACGGAAGAAGAGAAGCAGTGCACCTGTGGGAACTGCCTGACTCGGATAGGAGATGAGACCTCCTTCCAGTACGACGTGGTCCCAGCTAAGTTTCAGGTCATAGAGAACGTCAAGTTCAAGTACGGCTGCACGAATCCCAAGTGCGGTCAGCCACCGAAGACAGCTCAACAAAACCCACCACCTCCCTTGCCACGAACTCAAGCCTCGCCGGGCGTACTGGCCTGGATCGGTGCGAGCAAATTTGTTGATGGTCTTCCGCTACACCGTATAGCCGGTATTGCGGAAAAGCGTTTTGGTGTTCCCTTCACCAGTACCACATTGGCGGACTGGATGATCAAAGGGGCCGAAAGGATCATTTCTCCACTGGTTGCTGCCATGGAGAAGGCACTCTACGGATACGACTACCTCCATACTGATGAAACCACCCTTCAGGTCCTGAATGAAGAAGGGCGAACCGCCAAACAGAAGTTTTACATTTGGTGCCGCGTTACCGATGGTGATGATGCGCCGATAGTGCTCATGCACTACAGTCCCAGCCGTGCAGGGGCTGTAGCGAGTCAACTGTTGGAAGAGTTCAGTGGCTATCTGCAGACTGATGGCTATCCGGGTTACGATGCCACAGCCTCACGCCCCGGGGTTATCCAATTGGGATGTTGGGCTCATGTTCGCCGTAAATTCGATGCTGCAAGCAGAGCCAGTTCACCCGGCGCCGCCAATATTGCTCGACAGGTCCTGAAATTGATCCGAGATCTCTACCACCTCGACAATCAAGGCAAAGAAAAACCACCGGATGAACACAGGCGGTACCGACAAGAAGTAGTCAAGCCTCACCTGGACAAGATCCATACCTGGATCAATGAAAATCAGGGCCGAGCGCTCAGCTATGGAGGTCTATTGGCGACCGCATTCACCTACATTCACAACCAGTGGCCAAAACTAATAGTCTTCGTGGAAGACAGCCGCCTTAAACTAGACAACAATAAGGCAGAACGTCACATCCGGCCTATTGCCACGGGCAGAAAGGTTTGGCTTTTTGCGCAAAGCGAGGCCGGTGCAAAGGCCACTGCGACTTGGTACTCGATTGTCGAAACAGCGAAGGCGAACGGATTGGAACCTCACTGGTATCTGCGGAAGATTTTCGAAGAGATGCCAGTCTACTTGCGGGATGGAAAACTAGTGGATGACTTGCTACCTTGGAATATCGATCCCGAGGAGCTCAATCGTCTAGCTGGACGTGATTAACTTGGTGCTTACATACGCTGCCGACCAGGGAGAGCGAACGCAAGGGTCAGTAATCCGCGGTAGCCACCAGGCGATACTGATTACCCGCCGTGCCTTGCGCCAGAGGGGAAGCAAAGATCGCATACGAAGGTGGCGTCCAGTCATGTCG
>JBDLIZ010000577.1:0-4135 GCA_039714615.1 Pseudomonadota bacterium
TCTTTACTGCCACTGGAAAACTATTTTGCATCCTGACATCTTACTGTTCAGGTGCCTGGAGCCTGCGCAAATGACACCAGATACCATGGTGTGTCCACTGTGCCCAAAGGGAATGATATCTGCTGCGAATCACCCATATTCCTGCGGACACTGTTCACATCTTTCAGTGAACCATCGAGCATCACGCCCGCAATCGTTGGGCTGCCCATGTTTTTTGAAGTGAAAGTGACATCACCGGATACACGTTTCATCAGCACCGGCGCATGGCCAGGGTCAACAGTCAGCCGCAGATTCTTCCACATGTTCCACTTGGCCACATCCTTGCTCCTGCTCGCCGTATTCTTGAAGGAGCTAACACTTGTCAAAAGTATGCGTCTCGACTCACTCAGCGGTTTCTCATCCAGTGAAATTGCGGTAACGGCACCATGATCCTTGAGTGATACTTCGAGATTACCTAGCCGTGTCTTTCGGTTCTCCAGCCGACCCGCAGCCAACTGAAATTTAGGCGTATCAACAGTAAGAAGTACTTCCCCGGGATTCCCGAACTTCCAGGTTACCTGCCCAGTCTGGGCTTTCCATATATTACCGGACAACGAGTCCTTTCGTTTGCCTGACTCCGACTTGTTGTCTACCAGGCCTATACGCAACTTACGGGTAAAACCGGAATTAATCGGCACATCATCCCTCTCCGGAAAAAATCCCAGCCCTGCTTGTGCGATTACATCCATCAATTCATTCTCGTCCCCGGCCACCGTTACCAGTTCGAATTGCTTTGGCTCTTCGATATATCCCTTAATAAAAGCAAGCGCCAGGGTAGGAGAAAGGCTCATCAAGACCGGATTTCCCCCTGCGGCAAGGCTTCTGCTCGAATACTCCGCCTTGAACCCCAGTTCATAGGAATAAAGAGTATGAATATTCAGCAACGAATAACCCTGAAACGCCCCGTATGTCGCCAGCAGCAATGGCCCTTCATAGGTGTAATCGCTCCAGCCCGCATGATTCCACTCGCTGATCAGCATTGGCTTGTTCTGCAACGAACCAGCCAGGAAATTGTAGAGGTTTCCTCGAAACTCCCGCGCCATGGCTTTTTTTCCCCGCAGCGGACTTTGAAGGTACGAAATGTTGCGGGTCATCTCCCGGTAATCCTGCCCATTCCTCCCTTTACGGATGGGATGATCGAAGTAACCATGCATGTCAACGAAATCGGAGACTTTCTCATTGACATACAAACTACCGTAGCCATACCAGTCGTTGGAAAGAGAAAACAATCCCTCATAGCCCACCTCTCTCAAGGCACCCTTCACGAGCAATGCATAGTCCAGTTCAATTCGATAGAGAAACCGGACTACGTCACGCTGGCGTGCCTGGCTATATCGCTCCAGATCGTCTGGTCGCGGCAGCATGACCGTACCATCTTCTAGAATTTCCTTGCCCGCCAATCCTTGTTTTCCAGCCTGCCGCCACGCAACACGCAGACGGTCGGTCGTGCCGTATCGGCCCTTGAGATAATCGTTGAAACGCACTTGCAGCAGCTGGTAATTTTCCTCACCAATATGCTCAGCATTTTTCCTGAAATAGCCGTTGAATATGGAATCCTCACCTACCGCCGTTACGTAGACGTTCGCTGCATCCTCTGCCAGGGTCTTGCCCGTATACGGATTTTCATGGGCATAAAATGCCTTGTGCCAGTTGATAACGGGATCAAACGTTCTGCTGTCAAAAAGCTGAACCAGTTTGTACTGCTTGTGTCTCACCGGATGTCCGTTGGTATGGATCCCTTCTATGTCCGAAAACTTTAAACTCGCATCGTTTATGCTCAGGGCATAATAAATGCCTGCTTTCCTGAGTTCCGAGATAAAATAATCCAGTCGCTGCATAAACTCCGGCTGCAGCTTACCCGTTTCCCTCCAATGCCGGTACAGCCCCAACCGCGGGGAATCGATACCGTTCAGTCTAACCAGATTAAAACCATACTTGGCAAGCTTGCCCACAACCTGTTTGACTTCAGTCTGGTTTGCTGGAGGGAACGCACTGGAAACCGCGACAGCCATCCCCCAGAAACGTATCGATGTACCATCTTCAAACACTATCCGGCCACCCTCGGCCAGAACCCTTCCATGCTTTCCAGCAGGTGCATCGAGAATGCGGGAAGCCATATTTACCGGACTGCCGCCTGTATCGTCCCATGGAATATCGAATTCATAATAATCTGATGTTCCGTTTGCTATACCGAAAGGAGTCAATATCAGTACCACCAGAAGACTAGCCATCCAGCAGCTTCGCGTAATCTGCCTGGTGCTCAACCCATCTCCTGTGCATATGTGTGTTGCCATGCACGACTGGTATTTCAAGAGTATGCAATTAATCATCAATTGATTTCGTTGTTTACATGATCCGCGGTATCGAGCCAGGCTGGCAAGTGAAGATTCGGGTAGCGCGCACCAACCCACTCTGCCAGGGCTATATTATGCGGCCGATAAAGATGGCCAAGCCGGTCATACAGTGAATCATCAACATCTGGCTTACTCTCTGCCTTAACCAACAGCATGTTCCTGAGCACTCTTCGAATACCGGGGTATTGATTCAGTAGCGGCTCCAGGAGTACGTTGAGTTTCGAGCCAACATGCTGGATACCAGCGAATCTGTAGCTTCGGGTCTTGTTTTCTACCTGAAACACATAATCATCATAGAACACCGAGACAATATCCAGGAACCGCGCCACCCTGGTAACACATCCATGCGGATCGGATACAAGCTCATCAAAGAACACAACACACACCGCTTTCCTGTCAAACACCACGCTAAACTCCTCAAGATACTTGACGTAGCAGCCTTTCTCGAATTGAAGAAATGCGTTCTGCCCCGGTCCCTTTTCCTCAGGTCGCTTGCTCATGCGACTGGCGTCCTCGACAAGCGCTACAAATTCCTCCAGATCCAGCTGCGCCATTCTTGCATGAAATCTGGTCTGTTTGTTACGAAAGAAATACGATAACAGCCTACTCACAGGTTCCCGAAGAATAAAGATCAGCTTCGCGTCAGATATAACGCCTCGAATTCGCACAGCAACGTCTGTTCCAAGAGACATATATTTGGGGCTAGCCTCCAGGCAGACAGAGCTACCGCTTGCACAGCTATCAAAGTACTTCCAGTACCTTGCAATTTTGTCTTGTTCTACACCAATAATCTCCGATTCAAAGAAGTTCGTTTCCTTGACTTTTGACGGGCAGACGTCCGGATGATCCGAAAGATACCTGAAAAGCGATGTCGTGCCCGCCTTGTTGGTTCCTGCAATAATCGCATGCCTTCTCGACATTATTCTTAATTTCTATGTTGCCACGCTAAAAGGATCCATACGAACCAGCCGAAGGCAGGCCATGAATTCAGCGGACCAAACCCGTGATTGGTTGACAGTAAATCTTGCGAAACACGTAATCTGTATGTGATTTGGCCTCGGCTGCAGCAGATATTCTATTTGCCTGCCTCTGGTGCTTCACATCAGCAGCGAACTCATCGCCGTAGGCATCGATTTCCATCGGCAACATCACATCAGTAACATAGCGATATAATTCACTGTCAAGCTCGTTACGCTCCATTATCTGCATCCCGTACTTATCCAGAAGTTCTCCAGCCCACATGCCCTCACTCTTTGCAATATTCTTTTTCCTGTATGTTGAGTCAAAATCAAATGGTCGGAGCCTGCCTTTCAGTAGCACCAGAAACTCGTCAAACCGCTCCACAGTTCCCACCATAAGGAATCTATCGTCAAGCAGCTTTTTTGCGTACTCCAGTTTCCCTGTTCCCGCTATCTTACTGACTTGAAAATTCCATGCCGGGCGATGATCCAGGAATCTGTCAAAGGTTATTTCCTTGTTCAGCTTTTCGACCCAGTACCTGTACTGGGAAAGATAGCGTTCAACAGGATCTCGCAGTAACGTGATATAACTTATCTCTGGTACAACCTCGTGGAGGTTGCTGCAAGGCCTGACTGCATGTCCGCCAATGCAACTGACGAACGGATTAATACGGCAATAAATCGTCAGATCACGTGCAGTAAGTGAGCCGCCCCCGCCTTTTGTCAGGGATCGTACATCCATATAGCGGAGAAAGAAATTTCGCCTAAGGAGATGGATAAGGG
>JBDLIZ010000578.1:0-4133 GCA_039714615.1 Pseudomonadota bacterium
GAGAGATGAACTCGTTCTTCATCCGTTCGATCTCCTTTTGCACGGTGATGTCGTGGATTGCGGCGGTAAAGAACCGTCGGCCGCCGACTTCGCTATCGCTCACCTTGACTTCCATGGGAAAGGTGGAGCCGTCTTTTCTCTGTCCCGTCACCTCCAGACTGACACCGATCACCCGCGCCTCGCCGGTGGTGAGATAGCGGGCGAGATATCCGTCGTGCTCGCTCCGATAGGGCTCGGGCATCAGCATGTTTACGTTCTGTCCGACAACTTCCGCAGCCTGATACGCGAAGATGCGTTCCGCCGAGGGATTGAAGGTCTCGATCACACCCCGCTCGTCGATGGTGACGATGGCCTCGGCGACCGTTTCGACAATCGCCCGCAGACGCCTGCGCTGCTCGTCGAGTCCCAATGAGGCAGACGCGACCGCCTTTTGTGAGCGGCGGATGATAAGCAAAGCGGCGATGCTGATGACACCGAGAATACCCAGTGCCCACTGGGTCTGATGCCAAAGCTGAGAGTGCGAGGACGACCGCGCCGCGCCGTGCCCCATGGCGATGAGGTCCCAACGGGTCCGGTCCAACGGCAAACGACGGGCGATCCGACGCAGCTCCTCGGGGCTGAGCCGAATCTCGCGCTCCAGAGCGTCCCGCCCCCCCTCTGCACCAATCTCGATCAGCCCAGCAATGTCGCGGTTCACGAGCAACAGGTCGTAACCGGGGAGACGGTGCTTGGCGAGGATCTTAGCGAGGATCTCGGTATTAAAGCTGACGAAGAAGATGCCTTCGGCCCCTTGCCTGAGCGGGATCGGATGCATGACATCGAAGTGATATCCCAACGGGTTGGGGTGGACTACGGGTTGCAGCAATTGCGGGTCCCGGGCATAATGGCGAATCTCGCTTCGGCAGACCTCCCCAACCAGGCCCTCGAAGTCCTCCAGTAAGGGATCGCCGTCCGAACTCGCCAGCGTGAATGCGAACGCCTTCGGAAAAGTCCGGGAGATCCTAGCGTCCAGGGCATGGTGCAAATCCTCGTTGCCGGGGTCCGAAGCCAGCTCCCGGATCAGGGCATCGTTGTCCTCCGCCAGCAGAGCGACCACCCGCTGCAACGCCTGCAAGTGGATAGAGATCGCCTCTCCCGTGCCTTTCACGACCTCCGCCACTAGCCTGTCCTGCTGGGCGGCGAGCTCCTCGTTGACCTCCGTGGCGCGCCATATCAGCAACGAGGTGGCGGCTAGCCACAGCAGCACGACGGCAAGCGTGCCGGTCCACCGGCTCCCAAACTTAAACAAGTGGTTGACGGACGAGGTCTTCGGGTTCAAATCAGCCCTCTCTCCTAAGTTTTTTCCGACAAGTCGATCCTAACCGAAGCGCCGCGACGGCACCTGGGAATAGGAAGGATAAACACCTTTTGGTAGTGCTTCTAATGTGTTTAAGCCACAAACAGCGATCCCAAATTTATAGCGATTGATAAAGAGTTCAATGTGATTAGTTTTTAACCATAAACACTACTGAAGCACTACTTCATATTGCTTGCCTTATTGCCCATATTTGGCACCAGCTGGTCTACTTATCTCGTCCGTATTCCTTACCGGCGCCACGCATCGTTCACCGTCATTGGCCGATTTATTGACATAACTGCTGACAGGGTAGGCCTCAAAGACATCGACCGCCCTGCTGCGTATGATCTCACTCACCGTATCGGCATGGGTAATAGTGCCATCGATCCATTGCTCATAAAGCCCCGGTCCCAGCACCACCGGCATGCGCGGATGAAGGTATCGCAGGGAGGCATCGGCATTCACGGTAAGTATGGTACAGGTCTCCAGGGTCAAGCTCTTACCCTCAGGACCGGTACCTTGCCAACGCGCCCACAGCCCGGCGAAAAAGAACGGGAACCCATCTTTTCTGCGAATATTATAGGGCTGCTTAGCGGCGGTCATCTTGCGCCATTCATACCAGCCATCGGCGGCAATCAGGCATCGAGAGGTTCTATAGGCCTGGCGGAAGGAAGGTTTTTCGGCCGCCGTCTCTGAACGGGCATTGATCATTCGATTGCCGATGGACCTATCCTTGGCCCAGTGAGGAATTAGACCCCAACGTAACATCACCATCTCGGGTTGCTCCTGCGGTGATGAGCGGCGCACGGCGAGCACCCCTTGTTAGGGCGCGATATTGAAATGAGGCCGGTCATCCAGAGGGGAATCGATCCTGACCAAAACCTGGAGCAGATCGACAAACCCCTGGGCAGAGGTCATGACATTGAATCGACCACACATAGGCGGCTCCTAAAGCGATCTGCGGTCAAGGGCTGAAATATTGATCTTGCAGATCATCGCCATCACTTTCCCCAGGATCTCAACAACAGTCTCGAACGCAATCGTCGCAGGGTATCGGAGTCTGCAGAATCGGGGAGCAAAATCAGGCTGCGGCGAAACCCCTCATCCGAAATCAGGTTCAAGATTATCAGCCTGGGATGAATAAACATGCCATCACCGAGCTGCACCGGGAATTCCTGACCTTGACCATCCCAGATCTTCAACCTACCCGAGGCCGTCCATTCAAATACTGCAACCGCCTTTTTCCCTTTCTGAAAAACATGGATCCTGATGTAATACACCAGACTGAAACCAATCAGCAGCGCAACAGAGATCACCACCGCTACCGACAGATCCAGCCAGGGCAATACCATCAGGGAACAGATATGAAAACCTAACAGGAGCACAGCCAGAATCTTCGAGGCTTCAGGTCGAACTGAAATCGGCACTACGAATCTGTTTGATGACATCAGCCACCTCCCTGTCTTGCGCCACGACCTGGCCAGTCAACAGGTCTTGCAGGACATCATCGGAATATTCCAGCAAGCGCTGGAAGGCATGTTGTTGTTTGTCCTCGACCGTTGGATAGCGCTCTTTGAGATATCGAGACATCAGCAGATCGAGTTCAAGGGTCCCTCGCCGGCAGCGCCACTCCAGCCTTGCCTCATCACTCATCTTCTGTGCATCGGCAAATCTTCAGATAGCGCCTACCCATGACGAAGAGGTATAAAACCCCCGGCAATACAGTACTCATAAACGCCGCATTGCAATGAGCTTTTTGATTTCCGCAATGGCCTTGCCGGGATTCAATGTCTTGGGGCAGGTATTGGTGCAGTTCATGATGGTGTGGCAACGATAGAGCTTAAAGGGATCCTCGAGTTCATCGAGCCGTTCACCGGTGGCCTCGTCACGGCTGTCAGCGATCCACCGATAGGCCTGCAACAAGACCGCGGGACCGAGATACCGATCCCCATTCCACCAGTAACTCGGGCAACTGGTCGTGCAACACGCACAAAGTATGCATTCTTCAAGCCCCTTCAGCTTCGCTCGGTCCTCCTGGGACTGCAGTCTCTCGCGATCTGGCGGGGCCGGAGTCTGGGTTCTGATCCAGGGTTTTATCGAGCCATACTGGGCATAGAAATTGGTGAGATCGGGCACCAGGTCCTTTACTACGGGCATATGCGGTAAGGGATAGACCTTGACATCGCCCTTGACTTCATCGATGCGTTTCAGACAAGCAAGGGTGTTGCGGCCATCGATATTCATGGAGCAGGAACCACAAATGCCCTCTCGGCATGAACGCCGAAAGGACAGACTGGAGTCAATTTCGTTCTTGATCATTATCAGGGCATCGAGGACCATGGGACCACATGACTCCAGATCGATGCTATAGGTATCCGTACGTGGATTCTCCCCGTCATCAGGGGTATAGCGATAAACCACGAATTTCGTGAGCTGCGTGCCGCCCGCCGGGGCATCGTAGGTCTTACCCTGCTTGACTACGGAATTGGAAGGAAGTGTTAGTTGCGCCATAGCGGTCTCCCGGACCCGATATATTTTAGATGAACGATGAGCTAAGCATGGACATCAGTTGAATTAATCCGAAGGGAATCAATAGACCCTTGGCTTCGGTGGTATATATTCTATGTCATCGGTTAAGGTGCGCTGATGCACAGGGCGATAGTCCAGGGCCACCTCACCAACCTCGGCGATCTTGACCAGGGTGTGTTTCATCCAGTTTTCATCATCGCGATCCGGGTAATCTTCGCGGGCATGTGCCCCTCGGCTCTCGGTACGATTCAGGGCGCAGGCGATAGCT
>JBDLIZ010000579.1:0-4125 GCA_039714615.1 Pseudomonadota bacterium
GCGGTTGCCGGGCTATCACCCGCTGAGAAATGTCGCCTTTGCACGGCGCACATCCAACCCGGTCGTTTAACCGTCTTTCATATAATCAATGCCATAAAGCCTACATTTCGCACCCCTGTTTAAACGATTCCCGAATTACTATTGGCATATTTTTACGATTTCATATTTCCATATTCGTTTGTGAAATTATTCGAGAGCATACACCCACCATCTGTCACAAAGTCTCGTGTAGGTCGTGATCGGCACTTTCAATAGTGCCAAGATATGCTGTCGCAATGTACTCAGCCCCTTTAGTGCGGTATGAATAATCTTGCCGGATTGTTCGATTGTCGCCAGATGTACTCCGTGAAAGGAGTCGATGATCGTTCGCCAGGTTGGTTTTTTCGTGTGCATGCCGGCAGGCCGCATGGGTAGACTGTCAATTTTCTGCTCCTGCATCTCCAACCGAATCCTCCGCTCAATCAGGCTGACCAGCATCAGCGCGATGAAATAGAGGAACATCATAGCCTCAATGCGCTGCGGGGTTTCCAAAAATACCGGCGCCACTCCCAGTACCGATTTCTGGGTATTGAAGCGTTTTTCCAGATAGGGCTGATTCTTGTAGGTGCGCAGAACCTCAACCGGATCCAGGGAGGTGTTGTCCACCAAGGGGAAAAATCCGTCACTACGCTGCGCCTTGCGGATTTCGCTCTCATCGCGCGTCCACTCCAGCTGGTAGTGGATCTTTTCCTTTTCCTCATAGCGGGTGTTGGGGCCGGGGCGGCCTCGTCCAACCTGTACCTGCTTGGTGGTACTCTCCTCATGGATCGTCACCGACAGGTAGGCACTTGCTCCTCGGGTGGCCTTTTTGATGGCCTGCTCAATCTGCTCGCGGGTTTTTAAGAAGCGCTGGTTCAGGCCGAATGAAAGTGTCTCCAATGCCTGCTCCGCCTTACTAATACGATTTTCCCTGGCCTTGCGCTCAAGGGCTTCTTTGGCCTCGCTGTGAATCCACAAGATTCGATAGCCCTCGTCCATGCGCTCACCTGCATGGATGAGATAGTTCCGGGTGCGCCCCTTCTTGCGACTGTCGGGGACTTTATGCTCATACTGCCACTCGATTGGCTTACCTTCGCGGACGCTCTCCAGAAATCCCTTCACCTCTCGAAAGTTGCGCGGGACCACCGTGATGAACAGGCCGCCATTCTCGGCGATGGCGCGCAGGTTTTCGTATGCACACAACTTGCTGTCCGCCACATAGATGAAATCCTCCTTGCCAAGCATCTCCCGCAACTGCTCCCAATTGGGGATATGGGTCGTGACATCGGCCTGGTTTCCATCGTACAGCTGATAACTGAGCGGAACATGGCCGTCCCCGGTTATGTTCAATCCGAACACGATCTGCTTACAATCCGGCCGATGGTCCTTGTTGTAACCCTGTGTGATTTTCACGGTCTTGGGGTCTTCCCCGTGGTAATCTCCGATAAAGGTCACGCTGGTCGAATCGTTATGTATCTCCTGCGTTTCGAGCCGGTGCACCCGAATGGCATTGGCGCTCAGTTCCGCCATCAAGCTTGGCCGGTCCACATCGAACAGAAGGTCCAGGTTCCTCCCTAATCGGTCATCGTTGTACTTCGCCGCTTCAAACCGCTTCTCCGTGACCCCATCAAGATAATCATGCAGCCAATCCTCCATCCGATACAATGGCGTTGCCGACACCATGATATTCATCACCATCATGCTCAAAACCTGGGCTGGAGCGATGTCCATGCCATTGTTCGGTACATACTTGTCGAACAATCGCGCAAGCCCGAGTTCATCCATGTAATATTTTACCAGCGGCAATATTTCCACCTGTTTGATCTTGGTGTCCATTGAATTCCAAACCTTTCTGACGGATAGAGGTTTGTAGAATGAATGGGGTTAGTGGATTTGTCCAGCCAAGATTGTTATATGCGCCCATTAGTTCTCTTTATTGATGGTGATGGTTAATCGCTCACGAGAACCATGATATGCTTTGTTTTCACGCGGTTAGAAAAAATACGAAAACGTCACCGTTCTTGTGCGGAATGTAGGATATTATAGTTTTGTATCCGTAAATACAATACTAAATAAAATGGTGCAACAAATCAATATGTCGGAAAACACTCAAGTGCACATCGCTCTTCGTTCTGTATAACACATCGCATGCTTTAAGCCCCAGAAAAATCCTGCTTCGCGCTCCTGAATAGAAGCTGGCGGCTCTACTTTGTGAAAAAACCTTGGCGTTTTTCGGCAAAGCTGCTATTTCCAGTTCCTTATGCGCTACCCCCGGCAAAAAACCCGTAAAGGTCTGAAACAAGACGACGATATCTAACATGTAGATAGAAAGACCGAATAAAGTTTACCTGTAATTTTAATGTCTTACATTGGGACTTGGTAAAATGACTACTCACTATCCAACACGCAAGAATCAGTCGGGATTTACCCTTGTCGAACTGCTAATTGTCGCAATAATCCTGGCGATCCTGGCAGCCATCGTGGTACCGCAATTCGCTTCTTCCACGGATGACGCCCGTGCTGCCGCCCTGAGAAGTAATCTGGCCAATATCCGTGGCGCTGTCGATCTGTATGCACAGCAGCATACCGCTACGTATCCGGGAATAGACGCCAGTTCGGGGGGCACCTGTACCGGCGGCGTAGCGGGTAGTGGCCTGGCCGGTACGGTCGGGGCATTGACAGACCAGTTGACGCGCTATTCAAATGCCACCGGCCAGACCTGCAGCCTGCAGGATTATAATGGCGACGGCACGCCAGATTACCCGTTCGGCCCCTATCTCAAGGGTGACAACCTGCCGACCAATCCGGTTACCCAGGTTGCGGCAGTCAAGTTTGAGACGACCGGTGATCTTGCCATGGGTGCACAGGCGACACCGGGTCTTGGCTGGCGCTATGACACCACATCCGGCAAGTTTATTGCCGATGACGACGGCCTGGACCCGGCTGGTGTTGCCTACGATACCTACTAAACGGGCTAAGCGGGCTAAGCGGGAAGCAATGTTGTCTGCAAATCTGCATGAAGGAGCTGCGTAGTCAAGGTGTCACCCTTCTTGAACTCCTGATTGTCCTCATGGTGCTGGGGATCGCCGCGGCGGTGGCGATCCCCGGTTTGTCTTCCAGCAACCCCCACAAAATCGAACTCGCCGCCGAGGAGATTGCCGAGGCAATGCGTTATGCGCGCAGCGAGGCGGTCCGGTCCGGTGAGCCGCGCGGGTTCCAACTGCAAACCACCGAGAAGCGAATCCGGGTGGTCAGTGCCGACACCACCTCGAACCCGTGGACACCACGCTACGATGTCGAGCACCCTGTCATTCACAATTTCTACGACACCGACCTCGATACTCATCCCTATGCCGATGTTGGCAGCCTGAGCCGGAACGCGACGTTTCAAGTCAACTGCAACGATCCCGATCTGGTCTACTTCGACAGCAGTGGCACACCATGGTGTGGCGACGGAGGCGGACCCCTGCTCAAACAGTATGACGTGACGCTGTCATTAGGCTCCCAAATACGGGTCGTGAGCTTGCACAGCATCACTGGCCGGGTGACGATCCAGTGATCACGTTACGGGACATCAGAGGGGCCACCCAGAGCGCTACCCCGGCAAGGCGAAAATCCCTGAAACAGCGTCGAATCGCCGGGTTCAGCTACATGGAGGTGCTGATCGCCACTGCCCTGATCGCTATTAGCCTGGTACCGGCTATGGAGGCCCTGTCTACAGGGAGCAAGGGTAATACCTTCCATGAAAACTATGCAGACGATCACTACTACCTCAGCGCCAAACTGGAGGATGTACTCGCCGAACCGTTCACCCGTCTCGATGAGGCGGCAACTGCCACGGGTAACCCCGATACACCCACGAGTTACTCCGATACCGTGACCATGGCGGACGGCAGGGTGCTGACCCGCCAGGTCTATCTGTCCCGCTACGACGGCGATAATACTGACGGTAACAACAATTTCTTCGACGGCACCGACGAAGGGCTGCTCTGGGTGCGGGTGAAGATCGAGGAAACCAGGTTGAGTATGGAACGCCTCACTAATGTTTATGAATAGGGCTGCAGGTATTCATTCGGGTTGCACAGTGCAACTAACGCGGCCGATGAG
>JBDLIZ010000580.1:0-4114 GCA_039714615.1 Pseudomonadota bacterium
GCTGGTTTTTACCTTAGACCGGTTAGCTGTCATTATCGGGTTCGAAGACGTTAGGTAAATTACGCTGAAGCGTTTTTTCGGTTAAGGCTCAAGGCCAGATAAATAATGATTAACACCCCTGCAAGGGTGAACCATTGTATCGCGTAAGCAGTATGGGTATCGGGCGTGATAGGCACAGGAGGCCATTCACGGTGGTAGCCAAGGGGCGATGCAGGATCAAGTCTTATGGTCAATGGGGCGATCGGATAGCCGAGACGCTGGGAAATCTCGTCGAAATCGAGATACTGGATCAACCTCGGCCAGCCGTGCGTATTTCCCTCATCCAGTTCACCTAGACGCAGACCCTTTTTGTAAGGTGTGTAGATCGTACCCTCAAGGGTGACTACCTCAGCCGTGACGTTGATATCGGGTAACTGGGATCTATGGTTGCCCAAGGGCAGCCAGCCCCTGTCGATCAATACTAGCTGTTCTTGGTATCGCAATTTGAGCGGTGTCAGCACATTAAGCCCGACCTGCCCCCTGCTCACCTGATTGTCCAACAGAAACTGTTTTTCATTGTCGAATCGACCGCTGAGCTTGACCTTTCGATAACGCCAGTGTTCCGGTTCTATTATAGGTAGCGGTAATTCGCTGGCGGTTTGCTGAATACGCTGCTGGTAGGTCTGTAGAATAGTGCGTTTTTCATCGGCTCGGTTGAGTTGCCAGTTCCCCAGGGATAGAAACAACACCAACAAGCATCCCGCGGCTACGGTGGGAAGTACGGAGGGAGTGAAATGGAAATCGCCAATCTGAATAGACATAAGCAAGGGTGCGTGGCGCAAGGAAGTAGAGAATATTTTATACCCATGTGTCATGGGTATATACTATGCAGTTACTTCACTGAGGTGCCGGTTAAACTCCATCGAAGGAAAAGATGATGTTGATAAAGATCATTGTAGTGTTGTTGTTTATAACCGTATTGGTCAGTCTATCCTCCGGGCTGGTATTCATGGTTAAAGACAAGGGACAGACCCATCGCAGCGTCAAGGCGCTGACCTTGCGCGTCGGGCTTTCAATATTTGCTTTTCTCTTGTTAATGGGGGCCTATTTTGCCGGATTGATTCAACCTCACGGCTTGGTTCCATAATGTTTGTATATTTTGTTTGCTCAAAAAAAAGGCGCTGCTCATGAGCAGCGCCTTTTTTTTTGAGGACCTCAGAACCAGTAAACGAAAATGAATAGACCCAGCCAGACCACATCGACGAAATGCCAGTACCAGGCCACGGCTTCGAAAGCAAAGTGACGTTCCGCGGTGAAGTGACCCTTGATTGAGCGAAGCAGTATGATGATCAGCATAAGGGTGCCGAGGGTCACATGCAGGCCGTGAAACCCGGTGAGCATGAAAAAGGTTGAACCATAGATTCCGGAGCCCAACGTAAGATTCAGCTCTGTATAGGCATGTCCATACTCATGGGCCTGAAAGTACAGGAACACAATACCCAGGGCCACGGTGGCGAACAGGCCAAGGATCAGCTGGCCACGTTTGTTCTCTTTTATCCCCCAATGGGCCCAGGTGACGGTGACACCACTGGACAGCAGGATCACGGTATTGAGCGCGGGGATACCCCAGGCCCCTATCAGCCCGTAATCTCCACCGATGTTGCCGGGGCCATTGGCATCGCTAGGCCACATTCCCTCATATCCTTGATAGAGAATGGAGTTGGTGATGGCGCCAATACCTTCCCCGTTCAGCCAGGCCAGATCGAGCTGGCGGGCGTAGAACAGGGCCCCAAAGAAGCAGGCGAAGAACATCACCTCCGAGAAGATGAACCAACTCATTCCCCAGCGAAAGGAGCGATCGACCTGTTCATTAAAGGTGCCGGACTCGCTTTCCTTGATGACCGTGCCAAACCAGCCGAACAGCATAATCACCATGACGATGGCGCCGATGATCATCGAGGTAGACCCGATGCCCGATCCGTTGAGAGAGAGTGCAAACCCTCCGAGTAAGAAGAACAGTCCAATGGAGCCGAGGATCGGCCAATGGGTACCGTGAGGTACATAATAATCGCTGGAAGCGTGTGCCATGCTTTTTATCCCCTAGTAGATTCTAGAATAGGTAAGACATTAGATTTATTTCATTGCCGTTTGGGTAACATCGAAGAAGGTGTAGGAAAGCGACACGGTCTTGACATGCTCGGGCAGCCTGGGATTGATCACGAAACGAAGCGGCATGTCTCGGCCTTCACCGGCCTCAAAGGTCTGGTTGGTAAAGCAGAAACACTCCGTCTTGCTGAAGTGCGCCGCGGCCTCGTGAGGAGCTACTGAAGGCACGGCCTGACCCACCATCCTTTTGTTGGACTTGTTTCTGGCATAGAAACTGGTACCGTAAACCTTGCCGGGATGCACTTGCATCTTGTTGATCTTGGGCTGGAACTCCCAGTTGAGGCTCTGATTCAGGCTGGCAACAAGCTCAACCGTGATGGTACGGCTTTCGTCCACCTCGAAACTTGCTGCCTTGTTGGTACTCAGTACCCCGGTTTTCCCGTTGATCCCCGTGATATTACAGATGACGTCATAGATCGGCACCAGGGCGAAGCCGAAGCCGAACATGCCTATAACAACCAATACAAGTTTGAATAGCAGCCGCTTGTTTGCCTGCCGTTGCCGGTCCTGAGTCATTGGGACCCCATATAGAGATAGATACTGACATAGAACGCCAGCACCACAGCGGCCACGATGATCGCCGTGCGCCTTATTTTCTTCCTTCTGAGATTCTCTTTCCCTACCGACATCATTCGTTGTTCACTCCATACCCGGCAGCGAGTTTGCTACCGGGTCATATTTGCCTCTATTTGACTTCCGGAGCCGTGGTGAAGCTGTGATAAGGCGGTGGCGAAGGCAGGGTCCATTCCAGGCCTTCGGCGCCTTCCCAGACCTGATCGGTGGCCTTCTCACCCTCACCGCGGATGCACTTCAGGACCACCCACAGCATGATGAGCTGGGATATACCCATGAGGAATGCGCCGAACGTGGAGATCATATTGTAGTCGGAGAACTGCAAGGCATAGTCGGGGATACGCCGTGGCATGCCGGCCAGACCCACGAAGTGCTGTGGTAAGAAGGTGATATTGAACGAGATGATGGTCAGCCAAAAATGAAGCTTACCCAGCTTCTCGTCGTACATGCGTCCGGTCCACTTGGGCAGCCAGAAATAGATCGCGCCAAGGATACCGACAACGGCTCCGGAGACCAGGGTGTAATGGAAATGGGCCACGATGAAATAACTGTCGTGGTATTGAAAATCGGCCGGGGCCGTACCCATCATCAAGCCGGTAAATCCGCCGAGGGTAAACAACACGACCGAGCCCACCGCGAACAACATGGGGGTCTCAAAGGTCATGGAGCCACGCCACATGGTGGCCGTCCAGTTGAATATCTTCACCCCGGTAGGTACCGAGATCAGGATGGTGGCATACATGAAATACAGCTGACCGGCCAGCGGCATGCCCACGGTGTACATGTGATGGGCCCAGACGATGAAAGACAGGAAGGCGATGCTCGCCGTGGCATAGACCATGGAGCTGTAGCCGAACAGGGGTTTGCGCGAAAAGGCGGGAATGATCTGCGAGATCACGCCGAAGGCGGGCAGGATAATGATATATACTTCAGGGTGACCGAAGAACCAAAAGATGTGCTGGAACATCACCGGGTCACCACCCCCGGCGGCGGTGAAAAAGCTGGTATCGAAGAACCGGTCGGTCAGCATCATGGTGACCGCTCCCGCCAGCACCGGCATCACGGCGACCAGCAGGACGGCGGTGATCAGCCAGGTCCATACGAACAGGGGCATTTTCATCAGGGTCATCCCGGGGGCGCGCATGTTGAGTATGGTGGCGATAATATTGATCGATCCCATGATGGAGGACATGCCCAGCAAATGGACGGAGAAGATCAGGAAGGGAAAGGCATCACCGGTCTGCATGGTCAGCGGCGGATACATGGTCCAGCCTCCCGCCGGGGCGCCACCGGGCAGGAATAGGGTGATCACCAGCAGCAAGGCCGCGAAGGGCAGGATCCAGAAACTCCAGTTGTTCATCCGTGGCAGGGCCATGTCCGGAGCGCCGATCATCAT
>JBDLIZ010000581.1:0-4114 GCA_039714615.1 Pseudomonadota bacterium
ACTGGAAACCAAGCTACAGGAGACACCGTATCTGGACCACCTTATCAGTTACTCCAAGCCGGGGGAGTCGACGATCTTTGTTAATCTTAAAAATGGTACGCCTGCTGAGGCCGTGCCCGAGTCTTGGTACCAAGTCCGTAAGAAACTTTGGGACATCCGCGCCAAACTGCCCGAAGGCGTGGGGGGACCTTTCTCCAACGACGAGTTCGGCAACACCTTCGGAATCATTTACGCATTTACCAGCGACGGTATCGGCCATGCTCGACTTCGCGATTACGTGGACGATGTTCGCCAACAGCTTCTACAGCTGGAAGACGTCGACGAGGTCGAGTTGCTTGGCGTTCAAGAGGAGAAAATTTTCCTTGAGTTTTCAAGCGTCAAATTGGCCAGTCAGGGGCTATCGCCGGCGCTCATCATCGAGACCCTTCAAGGAAGAAACTATGTGACACCTAGCGGTGTAGCGGAGACCGATAAGGATGAAGTGCATCTTCGCGTGAGTGGCCTGGAGTCAGTGGAAGCGATCCGAGAACTCGGCATTCGAGCCAGCGGCCGCATTTTCCGCTTGGGGGACATCGCCCATATCTACCGGGACTATGTCGACCCGCCTGAGTTCAAAGTTCGTTTTATGGGCGAGGATGCCATCGCGTTGGCCGTGAGTATGCGTGAGGGAGGCAAAGTGTTGGCGCTGGGACGGTCGCTGGATGCTGCCATGGCGCAGATTGAGGAAAACCTTCCGATAGGCGTTGGAGTGCACCGAGTCGCTAACCAGCCAGAAATCGTTCGCCGCTCAATTGGAGAATTCCTCAAAGTTCTGGCGGAAGCGTTAGCCATCGTGCTGCTTGTCAGTTTCGTCAGTCTGGGATTGCGAACCGGGATTATTGTGGCCTTTTCCATTCCCCTTGTGCTCGCTGCCACGTTTCTAGGCATGAAGCTTTCTGGCGTCGATCTACAACGCATCTCTCTGGGTGCTTTGATCATCGCCTTGGGTTTGCTGGTCGATGACGCCATGATCGCCATTGAAATGATGGCGGTGAAGCTCGAGCAGGGCTGGGAGCGTTTTCGCGCGGCTACATTTGCGTACACCAACACCGCCTTTCCCATGTTGACCGGCACGGCCATCACGGTGACAGCCTTTTCTCCCGTGTCTTTTGCTGAATCTGTTGCCGGGGAATACACCCGCTCTATCTTCATCGTGGTGGGTCTGGCGTTGACGATTTCGTGGCTGGTGGCAGTTCTCTTTATCCCCTTCCTGGGCTTTCGGCTTCTGCCGAAACCAAATAACAAGGATGCAATTCAAAATGACCACGAGCGGCACCAGGATGTTTATTCCCGTCCCATATACGTTCGCTTTCGCCGCCTTGTGGATTGGTGTGTCCGCCGTCGCTGGCGCGTAATCTCACTGACAGTGATAGTATTTTTCGGTGCCCTAGGCAGCTTCCGGTTCGTGGACCAGAGTTTCTTTCCGGCCGCTAACCGGCACGAACTGATGGTTGATCTTTGGCTGCCCCAAGGCGCTTCGTTTGCAGCGACGATGTCAGAAGCCAAGAAGATGGAAGCTGTATTGGTTGACGATCCTGACGTCGATTACTTTGCCGCTTATATTGGTGGTGGATCGCCGCGTTTCTATCTGCCACTGGCCCAAGAGCTGACCCATACGAACTTGGCCCAATTTATGGTCATGACTAATGGGCCGGATGCCCGCGACCGCGTGCAAGCCCGAGTTGGAAAGGCGTTTGAGAAAGACTTTCTTGGGATACGGGGGCGAGTACAGCCCCTGTTCAATGGCCCCCCGATAAGCTATCCGATCGAATTTCGGGTCGTCGGTAAAGATTATGACGAAGTCCGCCGTATTGCCTCCCTGGTTGCCGAGGCGGTCCGCGCTGACCCGGCCACGCGCCAAGTGCACCTGGACTGGAATGAAAAGACCAAAATGGTGCAATTGTCTATCGATCAGGATAAGGCTCGGATATTGGGTATCAGTACACGGGAGCTGGCTTTATCCCTTAATGCGATACTGGATGGTCATAGTATTACTAGCTTGCGCGAGGGCAACCGCAGCATCGAAGTACTGGCGCGGGCTAGTGAAGAGGAACGCATTGCACTGGAAAATATCGGTGATATCAGCATTCCGACGACGGATGGCCGATTCGTTCCCTTGGGGCAGTTGGCCACCCTTTCTTACGGGTTAGAAGAGGGCATCGTCTGGCGCCGCGATCGGTTTCCTACGATCACAGTACGGGCGGACGTCGTAACCGACGTGCAGGCTCCTGAAGTTTCCCTGCGAATCGACCCGAAGTTGAATAGGTTGCGCGCGGAATTACCTCAAGGTTACCGAATAGAGATCGGCGGAACGGCCGAGATTTCCGCCGACGATCAAGCCCCCATCATTGCAGTTGTACCGACCATGATTCTCGCGGTATTAACACTCCTCATGCTCCAGCTACAGAATTTCCAACGCGCGCTGCTGGTGCTGCTGACAGCACCTTTGGGTTTGATCGGGGTGGTCGGCGCACTACTCGCGTTTGATGCTCCCTTTGGCTTTGTCGCCATGCTTGGGGTGATCGCTCTCTCCGGCATGATTGTGCGCAACGCTGTGATTCTCGTCGATCAGATTGAGCAGGATAGGAATAATGGCTCTGACTTGCACACCGCTATCGTGGAGGCCACGGTGCGCCGGTTGCGCCCTATCGCGCTAACTGCAGCAGCAGCGGTGCTTGCGATGATCCCGTTAACACAGAGCATCTTCTGGGGTCCAATGGCCATGGCCATCATGGGAGGATTGCTAGTTGCTACCGTGCTTACATTGTTGTTCCTGCCCGCCCTTTATGCGGCCTGGTTTCGCGCAGATAGCTCAGTGCCGATTGCCGATGCTCCTCCTGAGAACGAACAATCGAGCCGTACCTGACACCTATGGGGGTTGTTATCAACATCGCGAAGCAGATCTGCTATTTTCCGGTTATGAAAGACAACTCGAGTATGCCGGTTGGAACGGATGATTTCGCCAGAGAAGCCTGGCGCAGCTATTTGACCACTGGAAAGCCTCCGAAAGGAGTGCGTCAACCCTGGTTCGAAAACCCGAGATTTCGGCCTTTTTTTCGCGTGTTACCACGCGATCCGCGGTGTCAGCTCTGCTACATTCCATTCAAGGGGGTCGGCGGCGTGTTGGCGCGGCACGTGCTTGGCGTAACTCCCTCGCCGCTCAATCCACGCCTGTGCAATGCCTGTGAACGATTCGCAGAAAAGTTTCTAGGCGGTGTGGAAATGGAGGCTTCTGTTCTATTCGCGGACATACGTGGTTCAACTGCCTTGGCAGAACAACTTGGCCCGGCTGAATTCAGCAATCTGGTACACCGTTTTTACGGTGCGGCGGTGAAACCCTTGATTGCACAGAATGCTCTCATTCAGAACTTTATGGGTGATGGTCTAATTTCTTTTTTTGTTCCCGCATTTTCGGGACCGAATCACGCCAAAGCAGCTATTGAGGCAGGCCGGGGGATTCTGCATGCCACAGGCAACAAAAAAGGACAAACTCCCTGGATTCTCGTGGGTGTGGGTGTCAATACGGGCGAAGCGTATATCGGTTCAGTCAGAGTGGATGACGGCCGTACAGATATCCCCGTACTGGGCGATACCGTAAACACGGCCGCAAGACTGTGCTCCGAAGCAGCAGGGGGCGAGTTGTTCGTCAGCAAGCGCGCGGGAAGCGTCTCTGGACTGGCATTCGACCAGTATGAACTCCGCCAGATCATGCTCAAGGGCAAGCAAGACTCTGTGGAGGCGTGGGTTGTAGAAAACAAATAATTGCACGCGCTTTTCTGAATGGGCGTGGGGTTTGCTATCCGATTTGAGCGCGAATTATTGCTTCGAGGTACTCCCATAGAGCGGCAGCATTGTTGAGCTTTTCCTCTGTTGAGCTGTAGACAAACGTGACAGTTCCAGATTGAATCATGGCTAAAAGCCGCTCGACCTCTTCGGGATGAGTTTCTAACTCTGCGGAGTATCGGCGCTTAAACTCCATCCATTTATCAGGGTCATGCCGATACCACTGGCGCAGTTCTGTCGAAGGGGCTAACTCCTTTATCACCCCGGCGGCCCGCGATGAGCTGCAGAAAGC
>JBDLIZ010000582.1:0-4109 GCA_039714615.1 Pseudomonadota bacterium
GGCAGGCCCCCACATCCATCAGCTTGCCATGAACTTACTTGTTTGTTGAACGTTCCAGCGAATCGACGGCTGTTCATCGGTATCGATCTGGGCACCTCGGGTATCCGGGTTTGCGCCATCGACAGTGAACGTAAAATTCATTCCTCCCATAGCGTCGATTTACCCACTCCGCCAACCATGGGGGCGAGATTCGAGCAACACCCTACCCTCTGGTGGGAGGCATTAACGAAATCGCTGCACGGGCTGATCGAAAATATCCCCGCAAAAGACGTTGCAGCAATCGCTATCGACGGCACCTCGGGAAGCATACTGCTCAGCGACAACGACGGTAACCCCATCGGGCCCGCATTGATGTACCGTGATGCGCGAGCTACCGCAGAGGCCGCCCTGATCTCCAAGCTCGCCCCACCCGAAAGTGCTGCCCATGGTCCAAGCTCGGGGCTGGCCAAGCTATTGTGGCTGAGCAACCATACCGAGTCGAGCTTCGATCGGGTACTCAATCAGGCCGACTGGATCATGGGACGACTGTCGGGAAACTATGGAATAAGCGATGAAAACAACTGCTTGAAACTGGGTTACGACCCGATCCGCCGCTGCTGGCCCGAGTGGATAAAAGACCTTTCATTGGAACCTCGCCGGCTGCCCAGGGTCTACCCCATCGGCCAGTCCCAGCTCAGCATAGACCGCGACATCGCCGATCGATTCGGCCTCCCGGATAGCACCCGGATCGTGACGGGCACCACCGACAGCATCGCCGCCTTGTTGGCAACCGGCGCCCGTGCCCCCGCCGATGCGGTCACCTCTCTGGGCAGCACATTGGTGCTTAAGGTGATCTCCACCCGACCCGTCTTTGCGCCGGAATATGGGATTTACAGCCACCGACTGGGCGACTTATGGCTCGCCGGCGGGGCCTCGAACAGCGGTGGAGCGGTATTGCGTCAATATTTCACTCAGCAACAGCTACGTGCCATGACCCCGGAGCTTCACCCCGATCGGCCTACGGGTCTGGACTATTATCCACTGACGGCAACTGGAGAACGCTTCCCCCAGGCCAACCCCGGATTAAGACCTCGACTTTCACCCCGTCCGAGCGATCCGGTACGCTTTTTTCAAGGCATGCTGGAAGGGATCGCCGAAATCGAAAAACAAGGTTACCAGAAACTTTGGTCACTGGGCGCCCCTTATCCCCGTACTGTCCGTTCGGTCGGTGGCGGTGCGGCCAACATAGCTTGGACAAAAATCCGTCAACGGCGGCTGGAGATAGATATCATCTCGGCCGAGCATCCCGAGGCAGCCTATGGTGCTGCACTATTGGCCCGTTATGGCATAATAGGGGATTCTTTATGATTTTCAGGCGGGGAAGGCTGAAACACACAACTATTATTGTCGAGGCAGGGCTTTCATGATCTTAGATCTCACACGCGGTGCAGGTTTTTTGATGCAGGGATTCCGATTGATCAATCAGCCGGGGATCCGTCGATTCGTCATCGTCCCCTTCTTGATCAACCTGGTCCTGTTCGCCGGCGCCATCTGGTATCTCGCCACCCAATTCGAGATCTTCATGGACTGGGTTCTACCCACCCTGCCCGCTTGGCTGGAGTGGTTGCAATGGTTGATTTGGCTGTTATGGCCCCTGTTTGCCATCGCCACCGCGCTCATCGTATTTTATCTATTTACCCCGGTGGCAAACCTTCTTGCCGCACCCTTTAATTCCTTGCTTGCGCAGCGGCTCGAATTACACCTGACCGGTAGGCCGTTGCCAGCGGACAGGGGACTGAAATACCTCCTCGGCGATGCGGCCAAGGCCTTTATGAGTGAAATAAAGAAACTCGCCTATATGGTACTGTGGGCCATCCCGCTGCTGATTCTTTTTCTAATCCCCGGAGTAAACCTGGCCGCCCCTTTTCTCTGGTTTCTATTCAGCGCCTGGATGCTATCGCTGGAATACGCCGACTATCCCATGGCTAACCACAACATGTTTTTCCGCGCCGAACGCGAATTACTCAGAAAACATCGCCCCTTGGCGTTGGGTTTTGGCAGCGCCGTAACACTGATGACTACCATCCCGGTACTGAATTTTCTGGCAATGCCGGTGGGCGTCGCCGGCGCCACTGTCATGTGGGTGGAAAGGCTCAAAGCTAAGGTCGATTCAGCGGCGCAGACTCAGCCATAAAAGAACTCCATTGATATTTCCTTCCTCTCAATAAACCGGATAGTAACGACATGGTGACACCCAAGGAAATCTTCGCTGCCTTAGGTCATGATGTGATTGGGCAGAATCGAGCCCTTCAAGAGATGGCCGTTGCCATCTACAAACATCTTATTGAGCATTCGGTGGGCAATGTGCTCATGATGGGTAATTCCGGTACCGGGAAAACAACCATCATGCGCGCTGCAGAACGGTTTTTCACGCAGGCCGAAGGCTTTGAGAAATTTTCCACCATCATCCGCATCAACGCGAACCTGGTGGCCGACCTGGCGAGTCGCGGCAAGCAGAGCAACGTCGTCATGGACCGACTCGCACGTCAAGCCGCCAACATCCTCGGCGAGCAAGCCTCCCCCGAGACCATGCGGGACTACATCGCCCATGGCATCATCTGTGTCGATGAAGTGGATAAGATACGGGCCGTGGTCGGTGGTGAGCCCAACGTCAAAGGAATCGTTGCCCAAGACAGCCTGCTCACTCTCATGGAGAACGAAAACGTACATGTCGAAATGCCCTATTTCGAGGCGGGCCGCTGGCATTCGATGACTACCGCGATCAACACCGAGCATATCCTATTCGTTGCCGGTGGCGCCTTCGAGGAACTCTATGACCAGGTCTATGAACGGGTCACGGAAAAATCAGGACTCAATAGATTTTGGAAGCTGGTGCCTCGTGCCGATGGCAGCTTGGAGCGGCGTTTCATCTTTCATCTCGGTGAGCACCTCACCCAAGAGGATCTGTTCAAGTATGGGATGACACCACAGTTTTTGTCCCGTTTCGATAGCACAATCATGCTGGGCGATCTGAGTGCTCCCGACCTGATCAGAATATTTCAGGAGATACCAGACGCCATTTGGCCCATCGCGGTTGACTACTTTAAACACAGCGGTATCGAGCTCACTATTACGGAGGAGGCAGCCCTGCTCATCGCTGACCGAGCAGCCGAGAAAAACCGACTCGGTGCGCGGGCGCTACGAGACGTCTTTGGGAGAGTCATCAAACGCCTCGAATTCGATCCTCTCTCTACCGACCTGGTCCGAGAACAGGAGGGGAAACGGGTGCTCGAAATTACTAAAGAGGTGGTTGAGGCGGGTTAGTACAATTGGGTTATGGATGGTGCACTAAGGGCTTAGTGGTTGAATATGGCTAATATGGATTACTCCGAAATCTTGGAGGCATTGAATGAGGCCTCTTTGTTCGATCTCCACCGTTTGCAAGTGGCGATCAATTATCAACTGGAGGCCCCTGACCGTTTAGAGGCGATTAAAAGGCACCTGAAGCCCGACCAGACGATTACCTATTTCGATGGCAGCTTAAACAGGCTCGTAGAAGCGGTAGTGATAAAGGTCAGAAGAACCCGTCTGCTGGTCAAAAACAAACACGATGGCCGACGCTGGAATATCCCCTTCTATTTCGTCAATCTCGATAATGTGGATACCGATCTACACACCAGTGGAGAAGGCATCACCAAGGAACAGCTTAAAGTGGGCGACCAAGTAGGATTCCATGACCGCCAGAACAAGGAACGCTATGGTGTAGTCAAAAGACTCAATCCGAAAACGGCAACCCTAATGGTGAATAACAACACCAAGTGGCGGGTAGCCTATCAGTTCTTGTTTCCAATAATCGACAGTGAACGCAGTGGCGATCCCTCCGCCCTGGAGGGTGAGGTAATTTCTCGGCGAATTACCGTTATTAACAGCCGCAATGGGGATAAGTAATTCCAATATCGTAACATACCAATGGAATATCACCTATTGCAGACTCCTCCGTCTCTCCCGGCCTATATATACCCATGACGAATGAGTTTTCAGGACACATCGCACGCCACCTTTGCCGCATAGCCGCGTTAGAACACGAAAACCATAGGAATAACTATGCCTTACGTGTTCTGCCTTGCTCT
>JBDLIZ010000583.1:0-4105 GCA_039714615.1 Pseudomonadota bacterium
GAACTCAAACAGCACATCACCCTGCTGGCCAGCGTGGAAGAGTCGGAGGCGCCTTTTATCAGCTGTTATCTCAACTTCGAAGACGGACGACCGGCCGGCTGGCGGGAAACGCTCGACGACCGTGCTCGTATTCTGCGGCACATGCTTAAGGGTAACGACCTTACCGACCTCGAGGAGGCCCTAGGCAAGATCGAGGACTGGCTGGCCACTGACCTGCTCCCCGAGGCAAAGGGGGTCGCCATCTTTGTGCGCGGCACCTTCGGCGGGGCCTTCATGCTGCCGATGCAGTTTGCCGTCCCGCTGCCCAACTGGATTGCGGTCTATCCCACGCCCAACATCTACCACCTGGTGGAACTCAAGGACAACTACCACCGCTACGTCGTCTTGCTCGCCATGCCTGAGCAGGCCAGCATCCTGGAGGTAAACCTGGGGGCAGCGACAACTCAGGCCTGGATCAACCGATCGGAGCTGCGCATGCGGGTGAGCACGGAATGGACCCGCACCCACTATCAGATTCACCAGATACATCGCGGGGACCGGTTTGTGCGCGAAAAAATCGCGGTTCTGGAACAGCTGATGCGTGCTGGCGGTCATACCCACCTGATCCTGGCAGGCGATCCCAACACCATCCGGCACGTCCGCCACGCCCTGCCCAAAAAACTGACGGATAAGCTGGTGGATATGATCCCGGCGGGCGAACGGGATCAGCAGGCCGACGTAGTGATGGCGACCTTTTCCCGCTTTATCGAGCACGAAGAGCAGGAATCCCAGTCGGTTGCCGAACGTCTGCTCGAAGGGCTGCGCAGTCAGAACCTGGCGGTCGCGGATTCGGCGGCTACCTTGGATGCGCTGCGTTGGGACGAGGTGGATACCCTGGTCATGGCCAGTGATTACCAGCCCGATCCCGGCTGGGCATGCACGAGTTGCAAAGCCATCGGCACCGAGACGCCGGAAACCCCGGTATGCCCGCGGTGTGGCGAACCCGCCGTGCGGCCGATTGATGTCAGGGAGGCGCTGCTGCGCCTGGCCGGCCAGTTGGAACGTCCCGTAGAAGTGGTGGAACACTCCGACGGGTTAATGTTCGTGGGCGGTGTCGGCTGCCTGCTGCGCTATCAAGCCGATTTACCGAATGCGAAACCCAGCGGCATCGCTCAGATTTAAATCACCTAAATCCAGGAGACACCCCGTGTTCACCATCTACGATATCGAAGGCCGCCGCTTCCGTGACACCCTGGAGAATTTGCGCATGGTGCAGAAAACCCAAGCCAGTCCCGGGATGCAGCATTGATAGGCATCGTGTCACGCAGCGACATCCTGCGCGCGGTGACCAATGAGCCACCGCTGAATATGTGGTCTTGATAATGCGTAAAACACTAGGTTCATGGCAGCAGTATAATCGCAAGCTGGTCGGAGCATCTCTGTTTGAGCACTCGATCATCGGCCTCATATTGCTCAATGCACTGATCCTCGGACTGGAGACAGATGCCACGCTGGCAGCAAACTACGGTGAATGGTTCGAACTCGGCCATCACCTGATCCTGGCGACATTCATCATCGAAGCGCTGCTCAAGATCAGCGCCGTGGCCCCACGTTTCAGGCTGTACTTTGGTGACGGCTGGAACTTGTTCGACTTCAGTGTGATTGTGCTGTCGTTACTGCCCGCCACCGGTGAGTTGGCCATGATCGCCCGCCTCGCCCGTCTGTTGCGGGTATTGCGCCTGATCTCTACCCTCCCGGAACTGCGCCTGATCGTCGCCACGCTAATGCGTAGCATCCCCAGCATGGGCAATATCATACTGCTCATGTCCATCATCTTCTATATCTATGCCATCGCGGGTTTTCACCTGTTTCAGCTCAATGATCCGGAACATTGGGGCACGCTGGGTCTGTCATTGCTGACCTTGTTCCGCGTAGTCACTCTGGAAGACTGGACCGACGTCATGTACACGGCCATGGAGGCGCAGCCTTTGGCCTGGGTCTATTTCATCAGTTTCATATTCATGGGCACCTTCGTCATCATCAACCTGTTTATCGCCGTGGTGCTCAATAATCTGGAGGAGGCCAAGGTGGAACAATTGGAGCAACTCCAGCAGCCGGTCTCGCGTGATGAGCTGCTGATGGAGCTGGCAAAGACACAACAGGCGCTTGCCAGACTTCGGCAACGTATGGAAGGGGTAAAGTGACCAATGCATCCATTAGCGGAATTTGAACATCGAGTGGTGAAGATATTTCGACGGGTGTAATTGAAAAGATAAAACCTGCATTCTGATCGATCTCTGACGAGGCACTAGGAGCCTGTCCGAGAATAGAAGCCGTAGCGAGGGGAAGCCATTTTGAGTCCATTTTTTTGATTATTTCAGGCGAATATTAGGCCCTATTAAACGAAAATGATCGAGAAAATGAACCAAAAGGGCTTTTCCGCAGTAGGTTCTCTATTCTCGGACAGCCTCCTAGAAGTAGTAGGCAAACACATAGCCGGTCAGCAGTACCGCAATCCACAATGCGCTTGTCCCGATCGGCCAAGACCTGATGAGGTGATCCCATACACCGTCCGTTTTCTCAGTCGAGGTGTCCAAATATAAGCGCGCACGGGCGCGCAGAACTGCTAGCCGGCCGCTTAACCATAACTCCGATGCTCGGCCCCATTTTTCGAGACGCGAGTACGCGCTCTTGGCCACCCGGGCAAGCGCGACCCGCCACAGCCAGTCGATATCCAGGCTGATCGTTGGCGTGCGGCGCATCAGGGGAAGGAGCAGAAAGAAGGCCAGACCCGAGAACAGCAGGAGTTGCAGATAGAATACGACCTTGCCGAGCGTATAGGCTTGGTAGTCTACGGGGTAAGGGAGGAAACGGTAGAAGCTGTCGGGGAAGACGCCTATGAGGATGCATAACGCTGCAAACAGCAGCATCGCAGCGGCCATGTTCCAGGGCGCGTCTTTGGGCCGCAGCCCCGAGTCTCGCTGGAAAAACACGAACCAGGGGAATTTGATGCCGGCGTGCAGAAACACGCCTGCCGAAGCCGCCGCGAGCAAGAAATAGACCACTACCAGACTCTGGTCGGCAGCGGCCTGAGAGATTATGGTCTTGGTGGTGAAGCCGGAGGTCAACGGGAAGCCGGAGATGGCGAGCGCACCGATAATCCCACACACGGTGGTGAGCGGCATGGTTCGGAACAGGCCACCCAGCTCGGTGCACTTGCTCTTGCCGGTGCGATAGATCACCACGCCCGCACTCATGAACAGAAGCGCTTTGTAGATGATATGCGCGAAAGCGTGGGCGGCGGCACCGTTCAGAGCCATCTGCGTACCGATGCCCACGGCACAGACCATGAAGCCCACCTGATTGACAATCGAGTAGGCCAGAATCCGCCGTGCGTCGTTCTCAAGAAGTGCGTAGATGATGCCGTACATCACCATGAAGAGCCCGACCCCGATGAGGACGGGTTCGCCTGGGAACAGCATGATCAAGGCCAGCACCGCGGCCTTCGTCGTAAACGCGGAGAGGAACACCGAGCCGGTCGGGCTCGATTCGGGATAGGCGTCTGCAAGCCAGGCCGAGACCGGTGGCGCCGCAGCATTGATCAGGATCCCAATCAGGATCATCCAGGTATCGAAGTTCGTTGCCAGCATGGGCCGGATATCGATCGAGCCGGTGTGAATGACGACACCCACAATGCCGAGCTTCAACACCACGCCGCCGAGCAGATGCATGATGGCGTAGCGAATACCGGCCGCGCGGGCAGCCGGCGTGCCACCACACCAAACCACCACGGTCGAGAAGATCGCCATCAGCTCCCAGTACAGAAACAGGGTAATGAGATCACCGGCGAAGCTGACACCGACAGCACCGGACGCGTACGCATAGGCCGCGGCAAGCTCGTACCAGCGGGCTTGCCGAAAGGCGTAGAGCCCACCCGCAAACGCCATCAACGCAAAAATCGTGGCGAACAGGCGCCGCAACGGGCTGCCTTCGACCGGCTCGATCTGGTAGTCGAGGAAGGTCATGGTTGCAACGACACCGTCGGGTACCTGCCATATCATCCACAGCGTGGCGAGCGGGGCGAGGAGAAGGACCGACGTGCGCCAATGGCCGCGGGCCGGTCCGA
>JBDLIZ010000584.1:0-4104 GCA_039714615.1 Pseudomonadota bacterium
TAACGACTTCCCTTAATTTGCTGGCTTTATCGTTCCAGACAGTGCTCCTTTTTGCAGCTTGCTCCTAATCTTGATGTGTAAAGCAGATTGATCGGCCCCGAATTGTCAGGCAATCAGGGTGGGTGCCACTGATGCGAACGGGGATTTAGTTTTTACAAGAGAGATTGTCGACTTGAACAAGTAGTAAGCGTAGCGTAGGGTGCGTCTCACGCACCAATTAGCGACGGGTCATACACGGCATTACATAATTAAATCGCAATGAGTGTGTAACCCGTCGCCTATTTTTTAGCACATCAGGTCTGGACAGTATCTGCCAGAGGGTGCCGTAGTAAATTCCTCAATGTAGGCTTGACGGCGGTTTCTATGCCGTCGACTTCCTTAGCAGGCACTACCAAGACTATGGCCCAGAGGGATGTGACCTTTCCAAGGGCATCCTCGGTGCGATCGATATGGACAGTTACCGGGTCGAGAAGCGCGCGATGCAGAAGATCTTGCTCCCGGACGAAGACGCCGAGATCGAACCCGTGCCGACGACTGGAGGTGGGCACCTCCCCGAACCTGAGCTGGACCACCTCTCGAACATCATCAAGGCGTTCAACGATCACTTCGGCAACATCCCCTGGGCGGACGCAGACCGCGTGCATGAACTGATCACCGAGGTAATCCCCGCGCGGGTGGCGAAAGACACCGCCTACCGCAACGCGCAGAAACACTCCGACGAGCAGAACGCTCGCATTGAGCACGACAAGGCCCTGGTGCGGGTGATGACGGCAGTGATGAAGGATGACACCGAGTTGTTCAAACAATTCATGGACAACGAGGGTTTCAAGCGCTGGATGACGGATACTGTTTTTGGGTTGACCAATGAGAGGCGGGGGGTCTAATTGGGATAGGGGGCCGCTCTAACGGCCCCCTATCCCGATTAGATTATTTAATGTCATTCATTCCAATGGTGGTATCTAAACCATCAGATGCATCTTCTGTGTAGAACTATAAGGCCTCACCCTCAAGGTTGAAGAAGTGCAGTTGACTTTCATCTATTCCAACAGTCAATTCATTCCCGGGTCTTACCGCATAGTCCACCGGTAGCCGTGCTATTAATTGGTTGCTGCTATGACTGATGGATTGAAGTAATTCGTCTATGCTCCCAGAACTCGAGTGGTTGGCGCTTGGCAGGTGGCCATAGACCAGTTGTTCATGGCCGAGGGATTCTATCGTTTCCACCTTCAGTGAGAGCTCAGGCCCTTCGCTGACAGGGGTTAATGCCTCAGGCCGCAATCCCGCCACTAGGGGTTGGTTTATGGGTAATTCGGTCGCCTTGGATGCAGTAGTTTTCAATTCGAGCTGCTGCTCTCCCACATGCAACTTGGGGCATCCTTGCGCGCTGCGTGAGATAGTTGCTGGAAACAGATTCATCCCGGGGTTACCCAGGAAACTGGCAACGAAAATATTGGCGGGTTGGCCGTAAAGTGTCTTGGGTGGGGCGACCTGCTGCAGAATGCCATCGCGCAATATGGCCACGCGTGTGCCCAGCGTCATGGCCTCTACCTGATCATGCGTGACATAGATGGTGGTTGTTCCTAGCCTCTTTTGCAGGGCGGCGATTTCAGTACGGATTTGCACCCGCATTTTGGCGTCCAGATTGGACAGCGGCTCATCCATTAAAAAAACACTCGGTTTTCGCACTACGGCCCGGCCCATGGCGACTCTTTGGCGCTGTCCTCCAGAGAGCTGTTTTGGCCGGCGGTCAAGATATGCCGTTAGCCCTAATAACTCGGCGGTTTCCGCGACCCGGCGCTGCCTCTCGGGCTTGGGCATTTTCGCCATTTGCAGTGGAAACTCCAGGTTGCGACGTACCGACATGTGCGGATAGAGAGCGTAATTCTGGAACACCATGGCGATATTGCGCCGTTGCGGCGTCCAATCATTCACGATGTTGTCTCCAATCAATATCGCGCCCGAAGTGATTTCTTCCAAACCGGCCAGCATGCGCAACAGGGTGGACTTGCCACAACCTGAAGGACCCACAAAGACCATAAATTCACCATCTCGTACGTTCAGCGAAAAATCATCAACGGCTTGGGTGCCGTCGTCGAAGGTCTTTTCTATATCTCTAAACTCGATGGTCGCCATGTGAAATAATTCTCGAGAGCGCGTATACACCCCTTCCCTATGGCATATGCTTATGTATGAAAAAAATATTTTTTATGTAATATCTGACCATGCCGCTCGGTCTTATAGGTCAGTTAGGGCCAATCTGGCTGTGACGGATTTCAACAGATCCTATCGGAGGATGATCAAATGAAGACGAATCTTACACGATTTACCTTGTTCTCAGTGGTTTCAGGAATCATCTTGGCAATGGCTTCTGCCACAGTCGGTGCGGACGTAGAGATTCCAGGTGCCTACGATACTGCGATTCAGAAGGGTACTCTGACCGAGCCGGCTAAAGGATATCACAGTGGTTATATCACCAGAATCATCCTCGACGAGGATTATCACGACTGGCAAGACAGTGCCATCGTTTATGGTGAACAAGACAGTGGGCTTGAGAGGGCCGAGTTTTCCGCGTTCGAGAAAGACCATGACCTGCCTTGGGAAATCAGGGTAGTAGACTGATCCGCGATTAATCTCATTAGCATCCCTACGGTCGGTATATTACCGGCCTTTTTTTGTGCTATACCCATCCGTCATGGGTATACACTCATGACGGATGGATTTTTGGGTGCGCAGAGTGCGTGGGATTTGTTGCAGAGCAAGGCAGAACACGGAAGGTATAGTTTTATTTCTATGGTTTTCGTGTTCTAACGCGGCTATGCGGTAAAGGCGACGTGCTATGGGTCCTGAAAACCCCTTCGGCATGGGTATTCAGGTGGGCTTATTCAATCATGGCGTGTTTGTTGACACTGTTGGGTGCCGGGTTTTGGACGGTGTAATTCCAACACGTCATTTGCATCTTGCAATATAGATCTTCCGCATAACCGTTGATCACGGCGATAGCGTTGACTAACAGCAAGCTGCTGCAAATGAGTAAGGCATAGACCAGCCTTTTTCTTAACGTATCCATGGCATTTATTTCTCAGTCCCTTGAGGGGATTTGAACGATAGAGGGAAAACGGAAACTCAGAAAGGCAAATGGCGTGCCAATGAGCGTTGCATCTGGCCCGTCATCTTTTCAGTTGTAGGCTTCGATCATGACTTGAAATCAACTTAGGTTAGGCGGTATGGGTTAAAAATCCAGTTAAGTTATCAGGAGTTACCGTTGGCTATCTGAACCTATCAGCGCTTGAAACGCGAGTTGTAATTTCTTTTGCCAGGACTGAGGGGGAGCCGTCTTCAGGTATTGAGTTTTGTCATCTACAGTCAGCAGGTTGACAGAACAGTCAGTTTGCCGACAGGCTCCTAAATCCTGCAGGTGATCGCACTTTCCTGTGCCACTTATCTGCTCGGTCTAGAATTCACCTAACAAATCAATGTCTTACGCTCTGTAAGCGCGATTACCTATAGGTTCTAGGTCGTATATCAAACCCCGTCCCGCCCGTCCCATAGATCCTTGTTCTTTTTTCGTCGGTCCTTTTTTGATCGACGGAGTTCTTTGTCCAGTTCGAAGCGGATCATATCGCGGCGATCCCTCTTCTTTCTGCGCTCACCCTTGCGTCGTTCAGGCCCAGAATAAGGCTTGTTTTCGTCACTCATCATGACATCCTTGATGTATTCAATCGTAGTCACATTAACTTCTTTTTCGGCATCAAGGGTGTATTTCTTTACTTGTGGTGCTTAAAGCTTTGCATCTTGTCGATAAGCCCGCGTAGGGTAATGAGTTTGCGAACCGCACCAATCAAGAGACAAGACCGAATATTGCAGAGCAAAGGTCGAAGGAGTAACTTCAGCTAAGCTGCTTTCATGTTTTCGCCAAACGTGCCACCCGGTCGAGGGCGGCGCTCAGGCTTTCAACGTCAGCAGCCCCACCCCGTGGTGCCTCGCCCTGACGGGCCAGAAACTTGTATAGCGCTTCCTGTACCGCGTTTTTTTCTGCACTGATGATTTTGAGCGTTTCATCGAGTTGGTCAAGATCCCTGCGAGCATTATGGGCTGTGGCAAGGA
>JBDLIZ010000585.1:0-4099 GCA_039714615.1 Pseudomonadota bacterium
GCCCAGAGTGCACCACCAAAAAGTGAAAGGGGCAATAAGCCACCGATCGTGGTGAGAGTAGTCAGAATAATCGGCCGCATACGAAGTCGTCCTGCCGCAGTGACTGCGCTTCTGAGCGACTGACCGTCTGCCACATTTTTCTCAATGAAATCGATAAGTATGACGGCGTTGTTTATGACGATCCCCGCCAAGGAAAGAGCGCCAAGCATGGCCATGAAACCCATTGCCCAACCGGTGACCAGCAGTCCGATGCCGACACCGATGAGACCCAAAGGGACCGCGAATAAGATGACCAGCGGCTTGAGAAACGAGTTGTATTGAACAATCAATACCAGGGTAATCAAAACCATGGCCATGCCGACGGCTCGAACCACTTGGACCAACGCTTTGTCGGTCTCTTCCTGCTCGCCACCGCTTTCCAGGAAATAACCCGCCGGAAGAGTCTCCAATATCTGTTCCAGCCGTTCTTTGATTTCTCCCGCAACGCGATTGGCTAATACCCCTTCTTCAACACGGGAGCCGACGGTTACCGTGGGAAACATGTTCCGGCGGGCGATCACAGCCGGATTCCAGGTGGGAATGACTTCAGCAAAGGAGTCTAGAGGTACTTTGCCCTTCGCTCCGTTGACAAAGATCCCGGAAAGATCATTCAAGTCTTGTCTTTTTTCTCGTAGCGTTCTTAGCATGACGGGGACAAGGTGATCACCTTCTCGGTAGCTCGTCAATTGGGCGCCCGACAACAGTGACTTGATGGTCAGCGCCACATCGGCGTTAGTGACGCCGGCAAGATTAGCGGCATACGGATCGATTTTCACCTCGACCTGGTAGCCGGGTGCGCCCCAGTTGCTATAGGGGGTCAGCGTAGACGGGGTTTCCTTGAAAATTTTAACCATTTCTCGGGCTTTGCGCCGCAAGACGTTCGAATCTTGACCGCTCAAGCGAAACGCCAGCGGATCTTTAATGGGGGGCCCCAGCATGTAAAGGTCAGCAGTCACGCGGGCTTGGTGCAATTTCCCAACTTCCCGGCGCACATCTCTTGCATAATCCTCCGTGTATTTAGGGTCAGTGGTGTTTACCAACAAAAAGGCGTAGTACGGATAATCGTATTCGGGTTCCTGAGTAATCATCAGTCGTGGGCCGCCGGTTCCCACAAAAGTGGCAACATTAGCCAGGCGCTGTGTTGTCTCCCCATTTTCCTTGATCGGACTGGCATCAACCAGAATTTGCTCGACTTTTTCAGCGATTTTGGATGTTGCGGCGATGGGGGAACCCTCCGGCAGCCAAACTTTAACGAAAAACTGATCGCGAAGGCCCGCTGGGAAAAACTGGGACCCGATGACAGGAATCAGTGACAGGCTAACCAGAAACAGACCCAGCACACCCCCCAAAACGAACCCTTTGTGATCCAGACACCAAACCATGATCCGGTCATAAAGCTGCGATTGGTTTTCCACTTCTTCCCCTTTCTGAAGTGGAGGAACCTTAAATAACAATATGCACATAATAGGCGTTACCAGCATCGCAACGAAAAAGCTGCACGCCAGAGTTGTGCCGACCACAATCGGAAGACTGCCCGTATATTCACCGACGTCCCCTAAAATGGTCAACATCGGCACAAAGGCAAATATGGTTGTCAATGTCGATATTAGAATTGGAATTGCCAACTCCTGGGTTCCCTGGATTATCGCTTTAAGCTTTGGCATTCCTTCCCGAATAAGACGAAAAGCATTGTCGGATACCACAATCGCATTATCAACCACCATGCCCAGCGCGATAATGAGTGAGGCGATCGCAAATTGCTCTAACTGAACACCAAAATGGGGCACGATTGCAAAAGCACTGATCATCGAGATCGGGACCGCTGCAGCCATAATAAGTGCCGGTCTCCATCCCATCGCCACAAGTGCGACCGCAAGTACAATAAATACCCCCTGAAGCAGGTTGGTCTGAAAACTTTGAATCCGGCTATCGACCTGTCGTGGGAGATCGTTTACACGTGTGAGTTCGATATCGGGTGGTAGACGGTACTCTTGAAGCCGGCGGATGACCTCATCGACAGCTTTACTCATTTTGACAACATTGTTTCCACTTTTCATGGAAATACCCAGCATCAAACACGGCTGGTGAGCAATGTTGGGACGAGTTAGACGCGTCAGTGTCCGGGGCGGTTCTTCATAGCGGCGATCGATGCGAACTGGCAAATCAGCAAGGCGGACCGGAAGGTTGCCCTCAACTCGTCCGACCACCAGGTCATTCATTTGATTCACTTCGGTGAATTCACCCGTCGGATTAATCGCATAACGTGCATGCGTTGTATCGAGTTCACCGCCAGGTTGAACAATATTCCTGGCCTCGAACATTTTTCTCAGCTGATTCGCGGTCACGTTTATCTTGGCCCAATCCGCACTATCCACTTCGACGTAGATTCGTTCAGGCTGTACACCCCAAAAATCCACACGTGCAACTGAATCGATCAGCTCCACCTCATCCTCTATCTGCTCGGCTAATAGCTCTAGTTGGCGAGGTCCATAAGTTTGTTCTATAGATTTTTTGCCGGTCATGGGGATTTGATAGATCGCAAACACGATCTCGTAGACATCACCGAAATCTGAATTAACGACAGGGGTATGTGCACCCGGTGGCAACAGGGGTTGAAGAGGTCCAACCTTGGCGCGTACTTCGTCCCAAACCTGCTCGGTATTGGTCACGTTATCGGCTGTTGTCACTTGAATCACGGATAGACCAACCCTCGATATGGATTCGACCGTTTTCACCTCGGTAATTTTGGTGATAGCTTTTTCCAAAGGGTCGGTAATGAGTTCTTCAACTTTGCTGGCTTCTGCACCGGGCCAGCTGGTAATCACAAGGGCATCGCGGATGGTGATTTCTGGATCCTCACGCCGCGGCATGGTGGAAAAGTTGAACAGACCGGCAACAAACAGTATACCAACAAATGCGAGTACAATCGGCCGGTGGGTGAGCGCAAACTGGGGCAGATTCATGGGGTCAGGTTTTCGAGTCCGACTATGTTAACCGGCTGGCCATCAGAAACGTAGTGCACACCACTGATGATCACCTGGCTACCTTCTCCAATACCTTCTCCTTCGATCCGCCGAAGCTCGTGATAAGTCTCATGAATGGTCACCTCACTCAAACGCGCCCTATCTTCCTGAACCAAGAAAACGACATGCTTTTCATCGATTACAGTAATGGCATTCATGGGGACGTACAGACCTTTTGGGGTGGCATTTAACTGGAAGCGCACTGGAACCAAATCACCGGGGCGCAGCAGCCACTGGGCTCTGCCTATAGCAAGACCATCTAAATGTTCTTTCTTAGGCCCCACGATAAGAAAATCGCCTTCCCTCAGATCGCCGCTTGCATCCAAACTTCTAAAGTTCCATTTGATGACGGTAAAATATTCGTTACCGAGCGTTACTTCCACTTTTTCCGGGACATGTTTGCCGACGGCGCTGCGTTTAGCGCCCGGATGAAAACTCACCCCAGGCAGGCGCAAAACGTAGGTTTTTCCACCTTCGTGAAATATGCTGTTCCCATGCACAAAGAGTTTACCGGCCTCGCCGTGATAGCGTCTGACGATGGGCAAATAGTCTATGACAACTGGCAACCCCTCCGTCTCCGGGGCAATCTGGTGAATTCGGCGCCTCTCGTTTCGAGCGATAAGATCAATGCGAAAAGTACGCGTGTCCGGTTCTGCCACCGCACCTTTCTCATAAACGATGGCATTGACCTGTGTGAGTTCACCGTCCGGATTAATCGGATCTTTCGGATAGAGAATTGCCCGGTTACCTGTCTGAATGCGTCGATCCTGGTCGGCCGATACGGCAACTTGAACTTGGATAGGATCCATTAAGCTCAATGTCACCACCGACTGACCGGCATCGACCACGGCGCCTTGGCTGACATGGATTTGAGTGATGCGACCCGAGAATGGCGCCAGCAGATTGCAGTCCACGAGATCTTTTTCAGAGCGATGCAGGGTTTCCTTGATCTCATGGATCACCGCAGTACGCTGGGCGCTGCGGGCAACCATCCGATTATAACGGCTCTCTGCATTTTCAACCGCCTGCGAACTGCC
>JBDLIZ010000586.1:0-4093 GCA_039714615.1 Pseudomonadota bacterium
GGACATCGTGCAGCACTTTCTCGGCCGAGGCTTTGTGGGCAAGGCGATGGTGGTCTCCATCGACAAAGCCACCGCCCTGCGCATGCACGACAAGGTTAAGGCGTATTGGGCGGCGGAAACCACACGGGCGCAGGATGAACTGAGCAAGCTGCACTACCAGCCCAGTGACGGCATGACGCCCGAGCAGGCGCGGCACGACCTGCGCACGGCCGAGTTGAAACAGCGGTTGGACGTGCTGGCCAGCACCGATATGGCGGTGATTGTTTCACCGGGACAGAACGAAATTGCGCAGATGCAAAAGCTGGGCCTAGACATCAAGCCACACCGCAAACGCATGAACGAATCGCAACCGGGGCTGGACGAGAAGTTCAAGGATACCGACGACCCGCTGCGCTTGGTGTTCGTCTGCGCCATGTGGCTGACTGGCTTCGACGCGCCGAGCTGCTCGACCCTGTATCTCGACAAGCCGATGCGCAACCACTCACTGATGCAGGCCATCGCCCGCGCCAACCGCGTCTTTCCCGGCAAGCACAGCGGCGTCATTGTTGATTACGCCAACGTCTTCGCCTCGCTGGAAAAGGCGCTGGCAATCTACGGAGCGGGCAAGGGTGGCAAGAACCCGGTCAAGGACAAACAGCAACTGGTTGAGGAACTGCGCAAGGCAATCGCTGATGCCACGACCTTTTGCGCCGCACACGGCGTGATACTGGCTGAGATAGAGGCACTGGATGCCGGCAGCATGGAGCGCCTGTCGCGCATCCAGGACGGCATGAACGCGCTGATTTCCCCTGACCCGCTGCGCCGCGATTTCTTTGCCCATGAGCGACTGGTAAGCATGCTCTACCGCGCCGTAAAACCCGACCCAACTGCACTGGAGTTCGCCAGCCGCGTCGCCTGTCTGAGGACTCTGGCCGAGGCCATCCGCGCCACGCTGAACCCGGACCCACCGGACATCTCGCAGGTGATGGGGGAAATCAACGAACTGCTTGACGAATCCATCACCGGCCACGAAATCCGCGAACAGGGGCCACCGGCATTGGACCTCTCCAAGATCAACTTCGAAGCGCTGGCGCAGAGGTTCAAGCAGTCCAAGCATCAGAACACCGACATCGAAGTACTCAAGGCCGCCATCCGAGCCAAACTGGAAAAGATGATTCAGTTGAACCGAACCCGCGCAGACTTCGCCGAGAAGTTCGAGGCACTGATAGAAAGCTACAACGCCGGCAGCCGCAGCATCGAGGAACTGTTCGATGAACTGGTAAAACTCTCCAACAGCCTGAACGACGAGCAGGAACGGCATGTGCGGGAAAACATGAGCGAGGAGGAACTGGTCATCTTCGACATACTTACCCGCCCAGCGCCCGAACTGACCCACGAAGAACGGGCCGAGGTAAAGAAGGCCGCACGTGAATTGCTGGCGCAGCTGAAGGCGTTATTGGTACTGAACTGGCGGCAGAAATCGACGGCACGGTCGCAGTTGAAACTGGCCATCGAAGACACCCTCGACACCAGCCTGCCGCGTGCCTATACGCCGGAGCTATACAACCAGAAGTGCGCGGCAGTGTTCGAGCATGTTTATGAAAGCTACCCGGAGAGAAATGTGGGAGTGTATGCCTGATAGCGTGCTGTCGATGCGTAAATGCAAATGCGCGGCCGGCAACATTGACGTGCCATAGAGGAAGGCCTTAAACATGAACGACCTTCACTTGAATGTAGGCACGTGTATTTACTGTGGAGACCCAAGACCGCCGCTCACGCGAGAGCACGTTCTCCCGCGAGGTCTTGGGGGCAACGAGGCGCCGGATGGTCTATCGAATGCGCTTGTGCTTCAGAACGCTTCCTGCCAGTCATGTCAGAAGATAACTCAACGAATTGAAGAGGTTTGCCTTGTTTCAATGATGGGACCTGGCCGCGCAAGACTAGGGCTAAGGAGGAAGGATCGGTCCCGAGATACAACAACTGCCCATGGTGGATCGCCATGACGAGTCTAGCGAGGATCGTAAGGTAGCATGGGATGATGTACCCGGCGCCATCACAATTCCCTCGTTCTATGAGGCACCAATTCTGAGTGGTGCCCCTATTCCCGAGATTCCTGCTTGCGACTTCCAGTTCCTCGTGGTCGCCCCTGCTCGCGCAATGCAGGAGGATGCACGTCGTGTAGGCGTTTCCCTCGTGGCGGATTCAACAATGTTCGCAAGGATGCTCGGGAAGATTGGCTTAGGCTTCGCCGTTGCACAACTCGGCATGGAAGGCTATGAACCGCTCATTCGAAAGCTTATCTTGAATGGCTCGTTTCAACACGGTCTCGTAGGGGGATTTGCAGGTATAGACCGTACGAACCCACAGACCACTTCTTTTCACACCTTAAGTCTCGTCACTAACGACCGCTTACCCGGACACTTCATCATTGTGAAAATACGCTTGTTTGCGGAGTTCAATGGACCAACAAACTATGTAGTAGTCGGACGGTGGTTATGAACATCACTCGGACGTACACGTCCTTCAACAACCATCGGCTTCGCCCTACAGACAACCAAACGCCGACCCTGAAAACCACTCCCTGTCCGCCGCGCCCGTACAGGTTGAAACAGGAGCAGGTAACTGCGACTCAGCAGGGAAGCAAGGACGTGTACTGGCCCAGTCCAGCGGTACTCTCACGGTAACCTGCTGTGCCTACGAAATAGCAGTATCTAGGGAGAAGCAACATGTATAAGTACAATGTCTATAAACACCCGATTCTTGGCTATGAACCTATCAAGCAGGGATTCTCATGGCCCGGTTTCTTCTTCACTTGGGTATGGGCGTTCGTAAAGAAGATTTGGGTTATAGGAGTAGTGCTTCTGATTGCAGTCCTCATTGCTAATAACATCGGCTTTGCACTTACCGATGTTGGGGTTGGTGGTGCATTTATTGGTTTATTTCTAACGCTAATTCCAATGATAAGTGCTGGAATGCTAGGTAATGATTGGCGAAAAGACTCTATGCGCAGGAGAGGGTATAACCTTGAATGCTCTGTTATGGCTGAAACATCCGATGGGGCATTAGCTGAAGCAATAAAACCTGTTGAAGAAAGAGAGCATATCCCTGTTGAAGCGATGCAAATAAATGAGCTAGACGCAATCAGGGAAAAGTCAGCCGTTAAAATAATTGGATATTGGAAAAAGTATTCAGGTAAAGAGTTCCGATATTTTCTTTACTGTATGTTAATCGGTTCTCTCGTAGCTGTGACGTTAAATTATTTGCCATTCTTGATTGACCCTGACCCTCACCCTCACCCCCACCCCACCAATTACCACCATAACCCTGAAGGCGTAAGTTTTATGACTATCTCACTTATGTATATTGAAGACCTACAATACATACAAGAATCTAACAATGTTAGTAAAGAAATCATTAATCATAACCTGCGTGTTGGCTGGCTGGCTTTAGGGATAACTTGGAGCATCATAATCTTTTCCCCCTATTTTTTATGGGTGCTTTTCAGAGTTTTTAGGTTTCTGTTTTGTCGCGTTAGAAATATATGGATATAAATGACTGTTTGTGGCCGAACTTGGTAGTACACGTCCTACGGAAACAATCGTGTTTGTCCTACTGACTTCCCGCCGCTCAGCTGATAGCCTACTCTCCATGCCATCAATCCACGAACTCATCCTGCCTGACATCAACGCATCCACCACCCTGCAGGAACGCACTGAGATTTGCGTGGGCTTGCGTAAGGCTGGCTGGACGAGACAGCAAGCGGAAGCTGCCACTGGTTTGGCTTGCACGTTTGATGATGATGAAGGTCACAGCGTGATGATTACGGAATTAGAGCCTTGTCCTGAGAAAGCGCAGTAGGGGCCGCAACGTAGACTTCACTTTCCCTGCCTGCCCCACAAAACCTGCCCCACTTGCTACACACGACCTGCTACATTCCTGGTTTTCCTGTCGCGCATCACATCATCTAACCCCTTGAAAAACCAGCAACATTCCAACCCTGCCGTATCATCCGATGATATACGATTTAATGCGCTCTGCCGCCTCGATACAGTCCTCGATCGGTGCCACCAGCGCCATGCGCACATAATCCTTGCCGGGATTGAGGCCATCAACC
>JBDLIZ010000587.1:0-4090 GCA_039714615.1 Pseudomonadota bacterium
AGTGGAAAAACCCATGCGCAGAGTCATCCAGCGCCAAATGATGTTTGGCGAAACCGATATCGCCGCGATTGTCCTGGACCCCAAGTCCCGTGACGACATTCCGCAAATCCTGCGGGGACTGCAGCACATCTACACCGAGCAGCCGTTGCGCGAGCGGATCTTCGCTATCCTTGAAGAGGTCCTGCCTGAGCGGGTGGGGGCGGAAGGCAAGGCGAACCCGAATACCGGACGACCGGGTATGGAACAATGGAAAATCCTGGTCCTTGGGGTGCTGCGGTTGGGGCTCAATATTGATTACGACCGTCTTCAAGAGTTGGCCAACCAGCACAACACCCTCCGGCAGATGCTCAAGCACAGTGACTGGGCGGACGAGAGCGGCTATGAACTGCAGACACTCAAGGACAACCTGCGGTTGTTCACGCCGGAGGTTTTGGATCGGATTAACCAGGCGGTGGTGCACGCAGGGCGTCAAGCGCTAAAAAAAGCCCGGACGACGGCCTAAGCGCGCGCTGTGACTCCTTTGTGGTGGAGACAGACGTGCATTTTCCGACCGACATCAACCTGCTCTGGGATGCCATCCGCAAGACGCTCCAGACCTGTGCCGTTCTGTCGCAGGCTAATGGCTTGACCGAGTGGCGCCAGAGCGCCTATCACATCCGCCAGTTCAAGAAGAGCTATCGCCACGTTCAGAAGCTCAAGCACTCGACGTCCAAGGACGCGAGCAAACGCCAAGCGAAGCAAGAGGCGATCCGAGACGCGCATCAGGCTTATCTGGAACAAGCCGAAGGCTACCTGACGCGTGCGCGCACGACCCGCGGCCAGCTGGAAAACGATTGCGGTGTTCCCGCGGTGCTGTTGGTGAGTCTCGATGTGTACATGGGCCATGCCGAGCGGCAGATCGACCAGATCCGTCGTCGCGTGCTCCAGGGCGAACGCATCCCCCATGGGGAAAAGGTCTTCTCCCTCTTCCAACCCCATACCGAATGGATCAGCAAGGGCAAGGCAGGAGTGCCGGTGGAGTTAGGACTGCGGGTGTGTGTGGTCGAAGACCAGCACCGCTTCATTCTGCACCATCAGGTGATGGAGAAGACCACCGACGATCAGGTCGCTGTCCCCGTCGTCGAAGAGACTCCGACACGCTTTAGCCAACTGCGCGCCGTCAGCATGGACAAGGGCTTCCACAGCCCGAGCAACCAAACCCAGCTCAAGGGGATGCTGGCGCGTGTGGTGCTGCCCAAGAAGGGGCGGCTATCAGCGGTGGACAAGGCGCACGAATCCGAGCCGGACTTCATACGCCTGCGCCGTCAGCACTCCGCCGTGGAGTCGGCGATCAACGCCCTGGAAGCCCACGGCCTGGATAAATGCCCGGATCACGGCATTCACGGATTCAAGCGTTACGTCGCCCTTGCGGTGGTGGCACGCAACATCCAGCGCTTGGGGGCCGTGCTGCGCGAGCAAGAGCAACAGCAGGCAAAGCGTCGACGAGGGCCCTACAAGAAAGCCGCCTGATCCGGCGTTTGAACGGCACCGCGCGATAGGCGAGGCGGGAGGGGTGCGCCCGGATCCCGCCAATAATGCGAATGATTCGCATTTATAGTCGCGATGAAGGCAAAACACTCCGTCCGGAGACAAAAAATGCGCCGCCGCCTGCATATGACTGCGCCGGCATTTTGAAAAAAGCGAGTTTTCTTTCGGGCACTACTTATGAATAATAGTGGTACGTCTCCTATTACTCTTATTTAAATTATTGCCAATAATATGTCAAAAGTAAGGCCTGACCCCGAATGTGCGAATGTGATACGAATGTGTGCGTATGTGTGTGACCCCGAATGTGCAATAGTGTAGTTCTGACCTATGCTTGAATTTCAACAGCATTACGACTCAATTTTTTCAACTATTGTCTAATCGATTAGAGGACCTCCCGTAATCTTGAAATTGGGTCCTTTACGAGTTTTACCTGGTGTGCATGAAACCTTGCCTTGCCGAGGACTGGATGCCCAAAATGGTCTAACTGTGTATTCTTTTCCAGCACTGAGGTCGTTAAAGCGGTATATTCCGCGATTGCTCACTGAAGCCATCTTGAATGGTCTGTCGGAACCGGCGATATAAATACCTACATCTACCGTCCAGATGGAACTTGGCCCCTGAGGTCGCTCTCGTATCCGTTGGCGCCACCTCCCTTCGAGCTTACCCTTAATTGAGCAGATCCCCTTCGGCTGTGTACTTCCCGCAACCTGAACGGTGAAGGTTTTTCTCGCTGTCCTTCCGGCTCGATCCGCTGCCAATAAGCGAAATGTGGTTGTCTTATTTATGGTTGTCGAGGACGTGCCATTCTCCTGGAAATCCCATTCTCCTCGCTGTTCTATCTCACCAACGTCGTCGTATAGACGAACGCTTTCCGCGTTCTCTACCTCCCAGTAGAATTTAACCCATTCCCCGCCTTTGACCGTTGGCGGGCTTACTCTAAATGAGACGATTTCAGGTGCATCCGGCACCTCACCACTAGCTCTCGTTGGGGAAATATTGCAGCTGACAGTGCGATTGTTAAATCTTGGTAACAGAATGTCATCATATCCTCTAGTGGCTCCAAAATAACGGCCCCACAAGATCATTAGCACACGAAGGTCATTGCAGGGGAAACTGTCATTCTCTGGGTAGTTTAGGATGCCATCTCTATCCCGATCTCCCGCTTGACGCATCAACCTCCAAGTATAATCGGATGCTTGTTTCCAACTGCGATTCTTCAAAAGGTCGCGAAGGCGATCATAGCTTTTGGGTTGAACCACAGTATTGTTTCGAACCGCGGGTTGGGCATCGCGATGATCACGAACCTGTTGAGCAATGGCATCATCGCCAGAGGTAAGAATGAGCATAATAAGGGCAAGGAAGGTATAGCTGAAAGTAAATAAGCGTTTCATAGCGTCCTCCGACCAAAATATATTAGGCATATTAAGTTGTTGAATTCTCATATGATGATATTTCCATTTGTAGGTTTTTCTAAAGTCTAACGAATAAGGTTAGATTGTGGTGCGACTGGCATGGTAGTCAGCCAGCTGGTGAAAGTCCAGCCTTCACCCTGTGAGAAGGGAAAAAGTAGGCGAAAGCAAGGGTGTCCAAAGAAACTCCCAGTAGCTACCCAACAGGGAAGCACGGTTATTGAGAGCCAATGCGGAATCTGACAGATATATTGCTCCTGCAATATCTGCATTTCCACCGTCCATGGTGGTCAAGGAAGCTTTAGCCGAATCGGTCACCTAAACGAAAGTGAACCTTCGTAAGGCGGCAACAAGGGGGTAAGGTGCCCGCGACCACCGAAGCCCGATATTCTCACCGTAACTTGTTGACGTATTGAAGGTAGGTAGACCGAGAAACGGGTGACTATCTTACCCAGTGAAGGGCCGTCGGCTTTGGGTCGGAGTAACTGCGACTCTTTAAGCCCTAAGCGCAACAGTAATGTTGACGTTATGAACCGAGGGTCTGCAGATGAAGCCGTACGACTGCATGGATGCAGGAGGTAGGGCAATGCAGGAGCAATTGCCGAGTAATCGTAAAGTTCGGTGCCGGTGATTTCATGGTGACATGAAGGAGATAAAACATCGAATCAGCAACAGGACGTTGGAGGTGAAGGGTGGAACACGTAAGCGGCCATGGCCGTTGATTAAAGACTGGTGGTCTGAGATCAGCCTGACAGGAGTACCGGAGTATTCGCGTCGTAAACAGTGAATGAACCGGGTATGCGAGATTGACGAAAGACTGCTGCACAGATGAGTGAAATGAACGAAAGTGACCGATTGATTGAGGAACCGACACTTTTCGATAGCCTATGCTCAACGCTGTATTTGAGCATTGGTTTTGAACAGGTGAAGAAGAACCGAGGCAAGCCCGGCATAGACGGCGTGAGCATTGCGGACTTTGAAACCCGTTTAGACGAAGAGCTAAGCCAGTTGCAACAGGAATTAGTCGACTGGACTTACAAGCCCTCGCCGGTACGCCGAGTGGAAATACCCAAGCCGGGAGGCAAGGGTGTGCGATTACTGGGCATACCAACGGTGCGGGATCGCGTGGTACAAGCAACCTTGAAAATGCGGCT
>JBDLIZ010000588.1:0-4089 GCA_039714615.1 Pseudomonadota bacterium
GTGAAACATCACTTTTTCCCATTTACTGCCAACTTTGGCTTGATATACCTGATCAACATACACCTTGCGGGATCAAAGGAGATTGACAATAATCAAAATTGCCTGTGTTCCGCCGCATTTGGTGAATGTCGGAAAAGGGTCGGAAGCAGCGATTGAAATCATCTTCATGAGACCAACATTAGAAGCTGTACTGCCTTGTTCTGACCTTGCCCGATTACTCGTCATACCCCTAAATTCAGGATATACCTATCCGGCGGTTTGGGCAAAAATACTCAAATTGTTAGCTACCGTTGAAAACACCGGAGAACAACACGACCCCCGAAGCCGGGTTCTATTCAGACTTTGCGCACTTCCGCCTCCCCACACGGTTAAAACTCTCGTCGACAAAGGGCCGTTTGCATCACTGGCTCCGATCTGTATTGCGGTCCAGCCTGCTTAGGCGATTGTCGGCTTTATGTTTTGATTGAAACAAAAAAAGTTTTTCGGATCGTACTTGTTTTTAATCTCGACCAGACGTTTATATTTCTCAGGTCCGTAGATGGCCTCCACACCGTCTTCCGCTTCAAAGTTGACATAGCGGGCACCCGTTGAGAAGGGCGCCAGCGCATCCCAGGTACTGCGCGTCCAGTCAATGTTAGCGTCGTTGTCCGCCGGCTCCTTCCAGGACCCATTGACGTTCATGACATACGGCGATTGCCGGTTGGGGTACGCAGTGTCCTGTTCTCCAACCCGAGCGACGGCGCCACCCAAATGCACCAGTGCTAGGATCGACAGCGGTGAGGTGATAGCCCTGCCTTGTTGTCCCATGGTGTCGAACATCCCGTCACTCAGTTCATCGAAGTAATGGGATTTCCAGTAGTAATAACCACCTGCGGGTTGGCCCGCGTCGAACATCGACTGATGCAAAACGAACGGTTTTGGTACCAACACGTCGGTGATCGGTTCCCCCCATTCCTTGATCGGGCGGATGATCTCCTCGCCCTTCTCCGGCTCACCGGCGTAGCAAGCTCCAATGGCGCAGATCGGCGCACCATGAAATTCTTCGGGTACAAAGGGTGCGGGCGGCGCCTTGCGCAACAGGGCAAATGCGGTGACTTCCTCCGGCGCTGACGCGGTGTAGTCGCGATAGAACCGCAACAGCTCCTGCGCGCGGTCGATAGGGTGCATTACCATACCCGCAAGGGCGGTAGGACCAAACGCATGACAGCGGTATTCAAACGACGTTGCAATACCGAAGTTGCCTCCGCCGCCACGGATCGCCCAGAACAGGTCCGTATTTTCCTTATCGCTGGCGTGCAATAACTGTCCCTCGGCAGTGACCACATCGGCGGACAGCAGGTTGTCACAAGTCAGGCCCCAGGCGCGTGACAACCAGCCGAGTCCACCGCCCAGAGTCAGGCCCGCGACCCCCGTGTCGGTAACAATTCCAGAGGGCACCACCAGACCCAATGGCTGCGTCTCCCGGTCAAGCTCACCAAGGCGCACACCTGCCCCAACCCTTGCCGTCCGCTGGTGGGGATCAACACGCACTGACTTCATGTCAGACAGATCGATAACCAGCCCATCATCACACACCGCGTTACCCGCGACATTGTGCCCACCACCGCGCACGGAAGTGGGTAGATCGTGCTCGCGAGCAAAGTTGATGGCACTGATTACATCGGCGGGCCCAGCGCATCGTACAATCAGCGCAGGCCGCCGATCGATCATCGCATTCCATACGGCGCGGGCTTCATCGTAAGCGCCATCGCCGGGACGGATCAAGTAGCCGCGTAAGCTGGCCTGGAACTGCACCACACGCTCTTGTGCGAGCCCAAGAGGGTTGCTTGCGTCGTTGGATGTCTTAGTGTTTGCCATCGCTGCTTTCCTGTTCTTGAAGAATCGGCTGATTAAGCTGAGGCCGCTTGCCGCTGACCATCAACGTCGCGAATGTCCGGGAGATGGCGGAAACTTACGGCGACGCGGTTCCACGTATTGGTGAACGCGACACTGTAGGTCAGGTCGACGATTTCCCGTTCGGAAAAATGCTGCGTCAATGCCTGATACACGTGGTCCGGCGCATGGGTCTCGGAAAGATGGGTGATTGTTTCCGCCCACGCAAGGGCCGTGCGTTCGCGGTCATCAAAGAACGGGCACTCCTGCCAGACCGCGAGGCAGTCCAGGCGTTGCTGTGTCTCGCCTGCCTCTCTGGCCAACTCGCTATGTAGATCGACGCAGTAGGCGCAACCGTTGATCTGCGATACGCGTAGGTCCACCAGCGCTCGCAATCTCGCATCGATGGCTGCGATGTGTTTATCGATCGACTCCAGTCGATCGATCACTTTGGGGTTGAGCTCGTAGTAGTCAATTCGATTAATCATTGCACATTCCTCCAGTTTAATGGTGAGGGCGTCGGAGTGAAGCGGGTCTCCAAGCCCGTTTGTCAACGTCGCGTCGCAATCACTTCCAGATATTCACCGGCCGTGATGGTCAGGATGCCATTTAGGGTTTCACTGCTGTCGGCGTAGAGGTGCTCCAGTTGCTGACGCAGTGTTTCCTGAGCTGCTTCATCGATGGTTTCAAAGGCGCGCTTGACCGGCCCAAAATGGGTGCGGAAAAACTCAACAATTTCCGAAGGGGTAAAGCTGTAGTGCCACTGTGGATACATCTTGCGGGTGAGTTGAATATCAGTGAAATGTCGGCCCAGCCGTTGTCTCACCGTCTCCTCGTCGCCCCACAACACCGGTGGTATGAAACCCGGTGGTGGCGGTACGTAACCGGCCACGCACTTGAACATCTGGGCGGGCATGCCATGGGGGGTCCAGTTGGCCATATACAATTTGCCGCCCGGCCGGAGCACACGCGCGAATTCCGCTGCTACCTTGTGCGGACGCGGCGCAAACATGGCGCCGATCAGAGTAATGGCAACGTCGAAACTTGCGCCTGCATACGGTAGGTCTTCCGCATCCCCTTCATCGAGGCGGACTACTAGTCCCTCGGCGCGGGCGCGCTCTCGCGCGTGGGTGATCAAATTACTGGCGATGTCGATAGCCGTGACATGGATACCGCGCCGGGCCGCCGGAATAGCGGTTTGGCCGGAGCCGCAACCGACATCGAGCAGACGCTGGCCAGGGGCGATATTCCATCTATCCAGGATCTCAATGGCACCGGGTTCCATGTACTTTGCGAAGCTGGCGTAATCACCATCTTCCCAAGTGGTCTTAATCTTCGACTTGATAACAGCCAGGTCCGGCTGTGATGCGGCTGGGGTAGATCCAATTCTTAGTGCAGCTTGAGTCATGGCGTTGCTCCCGTTTCGGTTGAAAGGAATGAACAGGGGTTTTGGTCTTACCCGTCGATGTAATTATGGGAAACAGGCGCAGCACTCTCTAGTACAACGTTTGTACTGCGTTAAGCCGCTATAAAATGAGGTGATTTGAGATCTCAGTCAGTTTTGGAAAGCCGTCTAATTGAGAGTGGAGACTGATTTTCTGTATATTTTCTGAGGGTTACAGGCATCCCCTAAATTCGAGCACGTCAGCGGAAATCAGGTCATAAAAGGCTGATTGGTACAATATCTGTACTTGTCTAGGCCAGTGGCCGCGGCTAAACTGTACCTCATGAAAGGTTATGGACAGTTCTGCCCCATCGCCAAGGCCTCGGAAGTGCTTGGTGAGCGCTGGACCAATCTGGTTATTCGGGAGTTAATTGCCGGCAGCGAGAGCTTCAACGATCTGCGCAGAGGCTTGCCTCTGATCTCACCGTCGTTGCTTTCCGCCCGCTTGAAATCCCTGGAACACGCCGGTGTGGTTAAGCGCGTGCAGAAGGGTAAAGGCGTGAGTTACAGCTTGACCAAGGCCGGTGAGGAGTTGAAACCGATCATCATGCAGCTGGGAGTGTGGGGGCACCGCTGGGCACGTAGTGATTTATCCGCCCAGGATCTTGATCCTTCACTGTTGATGTGGGACATTCACCGCAATCTCGATGCCGGATTCTTTTCCGCTGAGCGCACTGTGTTGTTATTTGAGTTCAGCGATTACACGTCGAAGTACCGCCGCTGGTGGTTGGTAATCAAAGATGATGATGTGGATGTATGTCTAAAAGATCCCG
>JBDLIZ010000589.1:0-4066 GCA_039714615.1 Pseudomonadota bacterium
GTCCGAAAATACCCGGCTTCCGGTGGTTAAGGGTCACGCCGGTGCACTGTACACCGATATCGTGATCGGAAACTATAATGAGCAGGCGAGGGTATACCAAAGTCCGAGGGCAGATTTCCTGCTAGACGAGGGGTATGGTGCCTTGCTCATTCGCAGCGTCTACGATATGGACGGACAGGACATGGCTGAACCGGTTGGCGGTATCACAACCTTGCGCGATCCATCCGTCACCGCGCCTGACGATCGCTCGGAACGCTTCATTCGCGCTATTACGAGGCGCAACATGCCCAGTGAACTGGAACAGGCCATTCTGGAGCACCCGGAGCTAAACCCAACCGATGGCAGCGGACCGCAGATGGGGTTGCGTCCGATCCTGGGCTCCGGTGATCGTAGTCTCCACGATATCCTGTCCTATGGCATGATCGAGCCGGATGGTTCCGCCGTCATTCAGGTGCCGCACGATATCCACTTCACCTTCGAGATTGTCAACAAATACGGCAAGCGCGTGGATCTGATCGCCGAGCCTGGCTACAACTACAATTATTTAACGGAGCACCCCCACATGCTGCTGCTGGAGGAAGGTGAGCTTCGCGAGTGCAACGGCTGTCATGACCCGAACAATGATATCCCCCACGCGCGCACGGATATCCCGACCGCCTCTGCTAATCCAGGTGCACCGAGCGACGGCATGCCTTTCCCGAATGCAAATCCACGGATCATTGCCGCGCGCTATCGGGACACCATGGCGGAGTCCCTTGCATTCTGGCTTGGCAGCATACCCAATGGTACGGGTGATGTGGTGTATGAGGACTTCTGGACAAATCCCTTCGACAGTACACCGGTGCAGCCATCTTTTGTGTACAGCCACAATGATTTAATCACTCCTGCACCGGTGAACGATCCCGCGTGTCTGAACACGTGGACCAGCAACTGCATGGTCACCATCAACTACCTGGATCATATTCAACCGATCTGGGATGCGTGTCGCTCGCAGGCGGGGGATAAGTCCTGTACCAGTTGTCATGACAAGGCGGACAACAACCATGCCGACGACTGCCCCGGCGGCGGCGGTGATGGTAAGTTTGAGCTGAGCGGCGATCCCGATCCATGGAACCCAGGGGAGGTCGCCTCCTATGTGCAGCTGTTTGAAACCGACTACTATCAGTTGAACGCGAATGGCGAATGGGTCCTGGTGACGGATACCGACACCCAATGCCCGAACGGCATCGAAGGGGACCTCTCGGTAGAGCCGCTGGACGGCATTTGCATTACCCGGCGCCTGATGAGTGCGCGCGGGGCAATACCGAGTGCACGATTTTTCAGGTTGTTTGACGATGACACCGATGACGACGCCTATGAAGTCGAGTCGATCGATTCGAACACAGGGACAAAGAAGGATTTGTCCTTCCACAAAGGCATGCTTACACCGGCGGAGCTACGGCTGATTGCCGAGTGGCTGGACACCGGCGCACACTACTATAACGATACCGATAAATACGCGCTGCCGGTACCGTGAAGCCGCCTGTGATTCGTAAATATTGATAAAGTTCAAGTGCCGGGTAACTTGTGTGATGTTAAGCAGTCACAACCTGATTAACAGTGGCAGTCTTTAACAACTTTCTTCCTCTTAAAATGGAAATATCGACACTATTAGAAAGCAAGTTCCATTATGATGGCCGAGGCCCTGAGTTGCAGCGTGTTGTCTGGGCTTATGACGGGAAAATCCTGCAGGGATTTGAGTACTACAATCCAGAGGATGCGTATGAAGAAGAAAGCATTAAGTGTCTGGAACTTGTTGGTGTTGAAGCTTATTCAATGGCCGTTGAGGAAGTGCATAACCATACTCTGGCAACTGGAGAGTCAAAGGCATCTATCTTTAAAATAGAAAGTTCGCCCTGGATGAAGCAGTATGATCCTGAATGTATTGAGGGATGTAGCCACTACCAAATCATATTTTATGATGAAGTCTATGATGTTATATGCAAGGAAATAAAAGCTGGTTATGGGCGGTTACTAAACAGTGGTTCTTAATAGGTCTCTCGCTGGAGTGTGATGTAGCTCGCACTCTAAAGCACTATCATTTTGCATGGCCGTTCCAGGCCTGAACACGACCCTAGAACTGACTCTAAACAAGCCTTACAAAAAGGTGGGAGAAGGTTCTTACGAGACATTTAACAACTTGATAGGTGGCTGAGACTTTCAGCTCTGTCACGGAGATTGAATCGCTACACCATGCAATATTCATAATTCGTGATAACAATCTCGGCATGTATCAGGCAGGTCACTAGACTTGTGTTTTTAAGTGTTTACGGCCTCTGTGAGGTGCTGCTCAAAAGTCAGACCATGATCTGGATCCATATATTGATCTGGTTGGTTGCGATACCAATTCAGGCTAGCTACCGCATGTTCCTGTTCATGCCTGAGTTACCTGCAGGCATCGTACTCGACAAGAACGCAGTTCTGCCACTGCATCAACTGGTGAAAGACCAACTGAGGCATTACCGCAGCACCAGGAACAACTGTGTTGAGCTATCCAAAGACCTTGAATTCGATATTCACGGTTCTTGCCAGGCAGGATAAACCCTCAATGAATGGAGGTGAAACTCATGAAAACCAGAACAGGCTCTACTCTAGCCAATACTGTTGCTGCTTCCGGTATGGTATTACTATTGGCGGCTTGTGGGAGAGGGGATGGTTCATCTATTGGTACACTGGGGCTGGATGTCGCTGATGTGCCTGCTGATAACGCAGAGGGTGAACGTATTGATATTAATTATTTCGACGAACTAGGTACTCCCGAGACACGACAAATAGATCTCCTGACTCTGACTGGAGGGGCAGCAGAATTACTGGGCGATTTTGTAACCCTGGAAGCCAGGAATTATAGCTTGATTCGACAAAAACTTAATGTCGGACGAGGTGCGATTGACTCCTATGTTGGTTGGAATGGCCGGAACAGCTTGTATGTACCCAGGGGCGTGCATTCTGGTTTGAAGCTTGATCATGGTTATAACGAGCCCGACTATCGCATCGTGTCTTTTGCCACTAATTCCGATCTGCATGGATCCGTACACAGTTCCTCCGGTCTTGAAGATAATTATATTCTGCGGCCTACACTGCGGTTGGCGGATGGCAATAGCGACGGGGTATTAAACGGTACCGTTACAGGCATTGAGAACGACCCTGACTGCAACGATAATGTGGACTATTTCGGGGCAGTATATGTCTTCAAAAACGGAGACGTAGTTGATGATGTTGATGGGGTCGGTGATCCAGTTACCTTGGCAAGGGTCCATAATGACGGTACTTATGCCTATACAGTAGCGTTCCTTGATGAAGGGGATTATTCGATCGCCTTTACCTGTGATGCCAATATAGATGACAGTGGTAAGGATGCTGATATAGATATAACTGACGGGACGATGGAATTCGTTGGTGAAACAGTAGTTACTATCATGGCAGGTATGATAACCAAGCATGATTTCCAGATACCCGCTCCATAGCTATGGATAAATTATCATCTACCCGGCAGTACCGTTTTTTCAGGAAATGGCCGGAATCGGGAGATCAGCCGGTATGTAGACGGTTGGGGATGAGTTTCTGAAATGCCTGGTAGTTGGCGGACAAATTACCTCATAGTTACGGTTCACTGGTGTCCGCCATGAAGGATATGTTACCGATCTGGACAGAGAATCTCGCAATAGGTGCTCAGCATTGGGTTACCGGGTTGTTGATCCTGGTATTACTGCTGATCCTAATGTACCTGTTACGAAATCCCATGCGCTATTGGTGGGAGGGTCGCAGAATTACTCGGGCGGTAAAACGCCTCGGTGCACGGGTGCTGCGCAATGTAAATTTACCGGACGGCATGGGTGGTGAAATTCGCATCGATTTTCTGATGTTGTCCAACGATGCAATACTGGTGATTGGCGTCAAACGCTATGACGGGATGATATTCGGAGGTGCTCAGACCGATGAATGGACCCAGACCATCAACAGTCGCAGCTACAAATTCCCCAATCCCGATAACTACCTTTTACAGCAAGTCAGCGCCATCAAAAGTGTT
>JBDLIZ010000590.1:0-4064 GCA_039714615.1 Pseudomonadota bacterium
TGCTATCACACCATCCCAGTTCGCACCGCTCCAATCCGGGTTGTACTTCAATACAAGCGCCTCCGATGCGCGCACGATCGGGTCGAGTCGAGGCATGAAGCTGAAATGAGAAACCAGTAACTTTCCACCCGGCTTCAGAACGCGGAGAACTTCCGGAATCGTCCGGGTGAGATCGAAATACATCCAGCACTGGTTGGCCGTGACAACATCGAACCGCTGATCTTCAAACGGAATTTCTTCCGCCGGCGCAGTCTGGAAATCTACTCTCAATCCTTCGCGATGGGCAGTTGTGCGAGCCATCTCAATCTGATCTTCGGACACATCGATGCCGCTGACCCGGGCTCCCTGGAGGGCGAAGCGCCGCGCGAGCAATCCGGTCCCGGTGCCGAGATCCAACAAAACCTGGTCAGCCAGTCCGATCTCGAGAGCTGCCAGTTTCGTGTAAAAACTATTTGGAGGACCCGGCCGATATCGATCATAGTCCGCTGACGTCCTGCCCCAGTCAATCCTACGGCCTGCATCGATTTCATCGAACGTCCGGTCGGACATCACCCTCTACCAGTTTCTTCGAACGGCAGAGCCTAGCAAACATCTGGTCGGTGCGAGCGGGAGTTACGAGCCAGACAAGGTTTTCTATTGCTGCCATGAAGAAAAATTATCGGTCGTTTCGATATATCGGCCCACTAAAATTGGCCCTTCCAACCACAAATCTATAAGTTAGACGTCTGCAACACCAATGAGGGAGTACACCATGTCTGATCTGGACAGTGATTTATTCAACCTGGCGATGTCGGAACAGGCGCAGCCACTCATGGCTGCGGTGATGAAACACATCGAAGACAACGTGGAACCAATCACCGAAGAATTTTTTGCTCTGGCCCATGAGAAGGAGGACCGCTGGTCCTGGCACTCGAGACAGCTCGAGTTGCTCGAGGGTGCCAAGGAGAAGGCCAAGAAATCTGGACTGTGGAACTTCTTTCTGCCGGATTCCGAGATTGGCGAAGGTCTTACCAATCTGGACTACGCTTACATCGCTGCCGAACTGGGCAAATTTGCCCTGGCGTCGGAAACACTGAACTGTAGCGCTCCGGACACCGGCAACATGGAGGTGTTGGAGCGAGTTGGCACGGAAGCGCAAAAAGAGCAATGGCTGAACCCGTTGCTGAATGGAGAGATTCGCTCAGCCTACGCAATGACCGAGCCGGGGCAACCCTCATCGGATGCAAAAAATATCAGCACCAGCGCCGTGCTCGACGGTGATGAATGGGTGATCAACGGTGAAAAGTTCTACATCTCCGGTGCGGGGGACCCCCGCTGCAAAATCATGATCACCATGGTGAAGACCAGTCCTGATGCGGCGCCGAGCAGACAGCAGTCACAGATTCTGGTGCCCACCGACACCCCCGGGGTGGAAATGATCGAAGGCATGCAGGTGTTCGGCCAGGATCACGCACCTCGTGGTCACATGCATCTCAAGTTCAACAATGTTCGGGTACCAAAAGACAATATCCTTCTCGGCGAAGGCCGTGGTTTCGAGATCTCCCAGGTACGATTGGGGCCAGGTCGGATTCATCACTGTATGAGATCAATCGGCAAGGCTGAAAAGGCTCTGGAACTCATGGTCAAACGCGCATCTACCCGAGAAGCGTTCGGGAAGCCGATCGCCAAACTGGGTAAAAATCTCGAAGTGATCTCACGAGCCCGTATCGAAATCACCGGGATGCGACTGGCGGTTCTGCAGGCCGCAAAAGCCATGGACGTGCTCGGCAACAAAGAAGCCCGTGTCTATGTCAGCGCGGTCAAAGCCATGGTCCCGGAAAAGGTGTGCAACATCATCGACGACGCCATCCAGATGCATGGAGCCACCGGTATCTCGCAATGGACTCCGCTGGCCGGGATGTATATGGACATGCGACACCTGCGGTTTGCCGATGGTCCTGATGAGGTGCACCATATGGTGGTCGGACGCGCCGAGGTACAGAAGTACGGGCTCTGGTAACCTAGTAGAGTCGACGACTGGCTGGGTGGCAGGTCGGCCGAACCGATAACCCACTCCGTTTCCAGTCGCCGCTCGGCGAACCGGACGTGCGGATTTCCCGCATCCGGCTCTCTCTGAGATCATGCCTTCGCCCACGGGAAGTTGCGCGTGCGTCCAGGCAGGTACTCTAGACCTAACTGCTGATAGAGGTAAGAGTCAGGGTAGCGCGTATACCCTCCTCCCTGCACTTTGTGCTTCCTACACAACCACCGACGCAGCCGATATTTGGCGTGCGCATCCACCGCTCGATACGACTTGCTCACCGGACCATGGCAAAAGTAATTGCCCCAACCCGTGAGCACTCGATTGAGCCGCCGCACAACTTCATCGGCTTCCAGTAGCGACATCCGCGGCGCGGTCAGCTCGCTAATGCGAGCAATCACCCGTCCGATGCTTTGCTTCGACGGTCGGGTACCAATATAAGCCCAGCCCGTCTTGACCCGATAACAGCGCCCTATTGTGTACCCTAAAAAGTCAAACGACTCCGCCGGAACGCGGCGGATACTCGTCTTTTCCTCATTTACCGTGAGCTTCAGCTGCGCCATCATTCTGCGCACACGCACCATTGCCCCTGCGGCCTTATTCCGGCTACAGATCACAAAGTCGTCCGCGTAATTCACAATGTACGCCTGCAAGCCACGCTCGTAACCCAGGGTCTTCCACCCGAGTACAAAACGGCGCATATAGAGGTTCGACAATAGCGGAGAGATCGGCGCCCCTTGAGGAACGCCTCGTTTCTCATCCTTCGCTCGGGTGCTTCGCCGCCATCCTCCCTTACCATCGCTTTCAGCAACCGCCACCACCAGCCACTGTTTGATCAGAGCCAGCAGATGACGATCACTTATCCGACGCGCAACACAACGCATCAGCTCGGCGTGGGGGATTGTGTCGAAGTAGCCCGACAGGTCCGCATCGATGACTTCCGTATGGCCTCGCCGAACCAGTTCGTGCACCCGTAATACTGCATCTTGGGCACTTCGATTCGGCCGGTAAGCGTACTGCTCCGGCTGCAGGTCCGCCTCAAAAATGGGTTCCAAGACGAACACCACTGCCGTTTGCACCACTCGATCCCGAATCGTCGGGATGCCCAGCGGGCGTTGCTTACCGTTGGCTTTGGGAATCCACACCCGGCGTACCGGGTCCGCTACGTACGTCTTCATCCTGAGACGCTGCGTCAGTTCGCCAAGCCATGCTTCTACCCCGTTCGACTCAATCATCTTGAACGTCTGTCCATCTACCCCAGGCGCACCCCCATTGGCGCGGCATACCCGATAAGCAAACGACAACACATCCTCTCGATAGACCTTGTCATACAGTTGGTAGAAACGAAACTCAGCTTCTCCCTTCGCTTTTGCATGGAGCGCCTGCTGGAGCTTCTCAACCTTCAGCGGTGTTCTCAGACTCATCGTCAATCACCCGTTGCTCGCTCTGTTCAACGCTGCTCTCAGACCAGGGGTGCTTTCCTCGACCGGCATTACCCGGCGTCTTCAGTACTACCACCCCATCCGCCACCCCAAAGGGCCGGGTCTATGCCTTGCAACATACCCGTTGGCCAGGACGCTACCCCAACCACCCCAAGGGGTTTCCCGTGTTGCGCGCATTCCCATGTACACACATGCCATCGCCATTACCCCGGTGGATCGGTTGGGTGCCCGTGTCGTTCATCTTCCCCAACCGCCGCAGCCTTCCCAGAGTTCCCGCTCGGTCGGCATCCACATTGTTCTTTTCGAGGCCTGCTCAGCGTTCACTGCACGTTATGGCCTATGTGCTCGCCGAGACGCTCAACGTCTCGTTTGTCTTGGAAGCTTCGACGGCTTCGTTACCTCCACCATCGTTCCAATAGCTACCGGCTGGAACGACCTTTGGCCGGGTGGGAGTTTCACCCACTGAGAATGTGCACCTTTCCACGGCGCACGGGACCCTCTGAACAAGTCCCGTTTGCTCAGCACGGACTACGGGGTCTGTGGTTAGGCGCGGTTCGCAGGCAATGGTCGCCTCCATTACCAAGAATCGCAACAACGCCACA
>JBDLIZ010000591.1:0-4061 GCA_039714615.1 Pseudomonadota bacterium
TTTATAAATATTACATTTGGCCGCACGTCATATTCTTCAATAAAAGGCAGCGTGGCATTCTCCATGTATATCGCCAGCACAAACAACAGCAGCAGGAAGATACTGGTCAGCGCGCTGCCTGCCTTCGCCCACGTGCCAGGCAAAAACGAGATCAGCAATGCGGGTATCAGCAGGAAAGCGCATGCAGTAATCGTGTCGAGCCGCAGGCCGTACAGAAAGGTCCACCAGAGACTGTGATCTGAACCGATGATCCTGTCGTAGAAAATAAATATGAACGTGGCACGTCCAAGGGTGAAAACCGCAATAAAATACAGATATATCCTGAACAGTACTGTAAAGGGCTTTAGAAAGTCAGAAAACATATATGTCATTGTGCCAGTACTGTTTCTACCTGGTAAAAGTAAATATTATTGCCATGGAACATCGAGATCGGCAGCGAAAAGTATATAGCATTCAGGCGATGGTATTATCAGTAAATGGGGTGGTCAGCTAGCGCCTCTACCCAAAACCCACAGGCCCAGTGCCCCCACCACTGCACGGTTCTGTTGCCGGCGCAGTGTCGCTTCGTTGCTCCTCGTGGCGGGGTTTTCTATTTCAGGAAGATCACACCATAAAAAAACGGCGACCAACGCTTGGGGACGAAGGTCGCCGATCCTCGGGGACTCGAAAGCCTCCGTTGCAACCAGTGAAGGCAGCATGTTGTTAGTCATGCTACCAATGGAAATCTTACAGTTTTAGGTCTGAGATAGACGAGGGCCGACAGGAAGCGTCGGATAAGCGGGAAGAGTCTGTGAAGGTCCGCCCACATCAATACGGTAATCATAGTCCTAATACCCACTTGAGAATGCCGTATAAGATAAAAGCCGCCAGCAGTGCAAGAATGAATTCCAATGTGAACATAGTACGTTCCTCGTAATTTTCGGGAGCACTATATATCAGTCGTTTCTCGGCCAGTTATATGACAGTCGTTTTTCAACCCGTTAATAGCTAAATGCCCAGATCATTGTTTTACTGTGACAATCTGGCTATACTAGTAGAGGATGCGGCCCATGTGGCGGGGAGCATTTAGAAGGCTGTCAGTAAGGGATACCCCTTATTCCACCTATGTAGCAAAAAAAGATATCTTTCATCAAACGAGAAACAGCGGCCAACGAATGGACGAAGGCCGCCGCCGTAGATGTCAAGTTAACCCATCCTTGGATTGGCTCATCCTTGATTTAACCTAGCACGCGCCTATCAATGAAGCGCTAGATTGGCGTTAGGGATTTTGTTGAATAGCGGTCTTGATGTCCTGTATCAGTCACAGCAGATGACCGGCCGTCCGATTCGGTTTGAAGTGACGGAACAGACACGCGAGGCGGTCCAGGAGTGGAACAGTCTACAGTCAGTGGATGTCAGCGGGTATTTATTTCCGAGTCGGATTCATCGCCGCCCACATCTCTCCACACGTCAATACGCCCGGATAGTGAATCAGTGGGTATCCAGTATCGGTCTTGATCCACACAAGAACGGTACTCACTCGATGCGGCGTACCAAAGCCTCGTTGATTTACAAGAAAACGGGAAATCTCCATGCTGTCCAGCTACTGCTTGGTCATACGAAGCTCGAAAGTACAGTTCGGTACCTGAGCATCGAAGTCGACGATGTCTTGCGCATCTCTGAGCGTGTAGTTACAAATGGCAACCGGTGGCAGCATGCAAGCGTGTTGCCACACCCCAATGCCGGTTAGTCGAACAGAAAAACCCCGCGTCAGATGTCTGCACCCGGGTTGATGATGACAGTGCCTATATCTATTAATCAACTGTGGTATTTAACCTTCCTGGCACTTGATTCTGGAAGGACGGAAATCTTGGGGGACGGCAGGAGTCACTTACACTTCGGTTCGAGAACGATCTATCGTAACTTGCCTGGTGCGAATCTGCAGGCTGCCAGTCTTTATTCTGGCATCGGGGGGAAGGGCATAGAGGGGGGCGGCATGGTCTGCTGCCAAACCTTGGAATGCGGGTACGAAATGTTGGCCAAACCATGCCCATTTACGGGCAATATTAAAATATAAATTCTTGTATTTATAGAAATAATATGTGGAGGCGTCGGGAGTCGAGCCCGGGTCCAAGCCAATATTGATTTTCCTTATTGATAATAATCAAATCTTATGAAAATTATGGTCTGCCGCTGTTTTCTGTCATAAGTAGTTGGAACTTACCAATGTAATTACTAGTCATTTAAAGAGTACACGAGACTTGGAGGAGCGATGCCATGACGATATATCAAAGGCTCTTCGGACTAGCAGCGATCACAGCATTATGTTGGGTCTTGACCGCTAACGCGACAGAAACGAACAAAATAACGCTTATTCATATCGGAGATACACACGGGCAAATCGAACCAGCTGAAAATGTTCGCAGTGATAATCAAAATAAAGACCTTGAAGGCGGTCTGGCCCGGATGTTTACCCTGGTAGAGAAAATCAGACATACCGCCGATGCTCAGGGCCGAACACATTTCACTTTCATGGTGGGTGACACGTCACACGGCGGGGTGGAAGTGACCTTCACCCGAGGGGACGGAATTGTTGGCATTCTGAATGAATTCGACATCGACCTGTTTGCACCGGGAAACTGGGAATTCACCTACGGGACCTGTCGTGCGAACGAGTTGTGGGGATTCACTGATACGGCTCGTGGCATCCTGGATGCAAACGCGCGTATCAAGGATACCAGTGACGGGACGCCTCCGCCGTTTCACCCCAATGAGTGTAATTTCGATGCCACCAAGCTGGCGAACTGGACAACCCTGGCCTCGAATGCCTATATCGACAACGATCGCAATTCGGCCAATTGTCCACCGGTTGACGAGAGGACCCGGCTGTTTGAATCCTACAGGATCGTGACGGATCCCAGGACGGGCATCAACATCGGGATCATCGCATTCACCACGGAACGGGGCCCCAGGGTTATCGGCAACCCGGTCGTGGAGGGGATCTGCTTCACCAAGGGCGACGAAGAAATCGTGGAACTGGTAGGCATGATGAACGAGAAGCGTGCAGCCGGCGATGTGGACATGGTGGTGATGATCTCTGAGCTCAATCACGCCAACAACCGCCGTCTGATCAACCTCGTTGACGACGTCCTGGGGGCCGGCGGAGTTGACCTGGTGTTCTCAGCGGACATGCACGAGAGAACACCCAGGATAATCTACACTGAAAACGGCACTGCGATGGTCTCCCAGGGCCAGGACGGCTCGCATCTTGGAGAGATCAACCTGACCTTCAAGGACAAGAGGCTGTCACAGATTGACTTCAGGCAACACCGGGTCGAGGAAGCCGTCAAGGAAGCCCCGGACGTTGCAGAGCTGGTTGAAGCTGTCCGCGCGCCCTTCCTGAACGGTACCTCCGATGCCAGGCACTTCGTGCATGGCAGGATGATTCCCAAAGACATCATCAATCCTGGCGACAGACATTTTGGGGTCGAGGAGCCGCTGGCCATCACGGGTATCGATCTGAGCCGCAATAACTTCACTCATGAATTCACGGCGGCCATTTATGAGGGGACAGTTCATTCGCTGTTCACTGATGCACTGAGGGCCACCGGCAATCGGCTTATAAACGACAAGTTCGCTAGTGGCGGTCTCGATATGGGGGGCAATTACGCGGATCTGTGTGCCTCTCATGATGCTACGGGAGCATGTGAGTCTCCGCTTCCGATCATGGGCCTGATTCGGGGTTTCCGTTATGCCACCTCGGTGCGTGCCGGTGAACCCATAACGCTAGAGACGCTCTACCACGTTGCGCCGATCGGCCCGTTTGCCACTGTCGGAGTGGTGACCGGTGAGGTCCTCCTTGGCAGGGGTGCTGCCAACAACCAGGCGCCGACGGCAAATGGCTTGGAACATGCCGCCCACCTTTCCCTTAGCACCAATGTCAGGGAGTGGGGGGGTGGCTGGTTGCAGACGTACGCAGGCATGAAGTACAGCATCAATCCCTATGCCGCCAAGGATCATCGTATTTCCGATGATCAGGTACTGGTCGGTACAGACACGGAAGGCTTTACACCTGTCGACCC
>JBDLIZ010000592.1:0-4060 GCA_039714615.1 Pseudomonadota bacterium
GCCCGACGGGCCGCCTGAATTGATCATCCCCACCCGCCCCATGTAGCAGTTGGCCACCTGGTAACGCACCAGGTCGATAGGATGTTCACTGGTCAGTTGCTCATAGACCTTTGGATGCGTCTTACCGAAGCCGACGGCGGTGTAGCCCCCATTGTTTACCGCCTGTTTCTGTTTGACAATGTCGGCATCTATGGTGACCGCCAGGTGATTAGCCTGCCCGGTGAGATCCGCCGAGGCGTGATAATCTACCCCTTCGTGCTTGAATTGCGGGTTGCGTAAATAGGCCCACAGCACTGTTGTCATACCCAGTTCATGGGCCTGCCGGAAGGACTCGCTGACCTCCTGAATCTGCCGGCGCGATTCCTCTGAACCGAAATAGATCGTGGCCCCCACGGCGACGGCCCCCATATCGAAGGCCTGATCCACGCTGGCAAACATGGTCTGGTCATAGATACTCGGATGGGTCAACAGTTCATTGTGATTCAGTTTGACCAGAAAGGGGATCTTATGTGCATATTTGCGCGCCACTGAGCCCAACACCCCTAGCGTGGAAGCCACCGCGTTACAGCCTCCTTCCATGGCCAGGCGGACAATGTTCTCCGGATCGAAATACAGAGGATTGGGAGCGAAGGAGGCCCCACCGGCATGCTCCACCCCCTGATCAACGGGCAGTATGGAAATATAGCCCGTACCGGCCAGACGGCCATTATTAAACAGGGCGCTGTGATTACGCAGCATCCTGGAAATGCGGTTCTTTGGGGCCACGACTCGGTCCACGAAATCGGGACCTGGAAGATGCAAGGTCTCCTTGGGAATACCGGTGCACCGATAGCTCAAGAGTGATTCGGCCTCATCCTGCAAGATGGCTGTAATATCTGTCATTGGTTTTTAGTCTCTAGTTTGTTATTACGGGTTATAGATATGGCGATTAGCAGCTGTCTTCTACAATCGACTCGTAGATCCATGTCGGATTATACCGAGGTCCTGCAAGCTCGCGTAGGATGCGGCAAACCGCATCAATAAAGATAGCATGACTGAATGCCGAGGAAAGGGAATTTTTTATTACTGTCATGCATCAATACCGGCACCATTCTCAGACGCGATAGACATACTCCTTACCGCTCTCGCGTTCGCAATCCTGAGGATAGTTTTTGCGCTTGTCCGCATAATATTGTACGCGATGATCGCCCTCGGATAGACGGTTATACGTCACATACATCAGCCGCCGTCGTTTATTGGTGAGATTGGGTTCGGAGCGGTGGGGGGCGAATGAGTCGAAAAAGATCGCATCCCCAGGCTTGGTTGGAAAGGCTACGAATTTCATCCCCTGCATGTACTTCTCGGTCAGCGGGGTCCATTCCTTGAACATCCCCTTATCGTGATGTCCCGCGGCCACCTGTAAACAACCGTTCTCCAAGGTCGCCTCATCGATGCCCACCAGTGCCGAGATACAGATTTTTACATAATTCCCCCAGCCGGCCTGATGGTCCTGATGGGGTTCAAAACCGCCCCCTCCCGGCAGTTTGAAATTGATCTTTTCCTTGAACAACACCGCCGGCTCGCCGAACAGATCGGATACCGCCTGCTCCAGCCTGTCCCGAAACAGGGCATCAAAACCTTGATGATAGGGCATGAAGTTTTCCATCCGGTTGAGCATGCGCTGGCCCGAATCAATGAGAGAGCTCTCGTAATAGCGCTGGTACTTCCCTGGCATATCGGGATAGGCCTGCACCTCGTCGACCCACCGGATGATTCTCTTGACCTCATCCGAGTCGTAGAAATCGCGAACCAACAGAAAACCATCGTGCTTAAATCTCTGCAACTGTTCTTCTGTTAATACCTGCATATTGATTTCCTAGAATTTTTCGGGACCGATCTATTCTGTTTTACACTTTAATACGCGGCGTGCAGCACAAAGCGCCGGGCCCAACAGGGCCGTTCGGTCGTTGAGAATAAGCTTAACCGGCATGGCCTCAAGCAGGGGCTGCATGCGACCCTTAGCCATGAAGGCGATCATGAAGTTCGGACCCTTAAGCCTTTCCATGATCTTGGGGGCAATCCCCCCACCGATATAGATACCACCGGTGGCCATCACCTTGAGGGCCAGGTTGCCGGCCTCGACGCCATAGAGATGGACAAAGAGATCCAGGGCCTGTGAGCACAGGGAGCAACGTCCAGCCAAACCCGCCCTGGATATGGCAGCGGCCGCGTCGTTGCTGTGCAGCTCCTCCTGCAGCCAGGTCGGGGATTCGAGGCGACGATATTCACTTAAAAATTGATACACATTGACCAGCCCTGGTCCGGAGAGCACGCGTTCCCAGCTCACATGCTGAAAACGCTTGGCCAGATATTCCAGCAGGGCCGTCTCGAGCACATCACCAGGACTGAAATCGGTATGCCCGCCTTCGGTGGCAAACGGGTGATGTTGCCTGCCGTCCCAATACATGCCCGCCTCTCCCAGTCCCGTACCGGCGGCGATGACCGCCGCATTTCCTCGTGCTTGCGGGTCACCCGAATTGAGAACGAAAAAATCCTTCTCGTTCAATCCCGCAATACCCCAGCCATTGGCCTCTAAGTCGTTGATAAGATAGACCCGCTCAAACCCCTGCTCCAGAGCTAGCCGATGGGCATCCACCGTCCAAGGCAGGTTGGTGGTCTTACAACGGCCCGATTTAATCGGACCGGCAATGCCAAAAGAGGCAATGCGGCACTCGCCATCAAACCCATCGAGGAACCTGCTCACCAGGGTGTCCAGCGAATCATAACGGACACTGTGATAGGATTCCTCTGCCAGGACGATGGGCCACCGCTGCTTGCTTATCTCGAACACGGCCAACCGAGTCTTGGTGCCGCCGATGTCGCCGGCCAATATCCGCATGCCTATGACCTCTCCTGGTCTTGCGGAACCAACACCGCAGCACCCCGCAGGCGTCCGTGACGCAAGTCCTCCAGGGCGGTATTGGCCTCGGACAAGCTATAGCGCTGCACATGAGTCTTTACCGGTACCTTGGGGGCCAGCGCCAGGAATTCCTCGGCATCTCGGCGCGTGAGGTTGGCCACCGATCGCACTATGCGCTCCTCCCACAGTATCCTATATGGAAAGGATGGGATGTCACTCATATGGATGCCGGCGCACACCACCGTCCCACCCCGGGCCAACGCCCGCAGCGCCGTCGGCAACAAACTCCCCACGGGGGCGAAGATAATGGCTGCATCCAACTCTTCTGGCGGCAAGTCCTGCGAGGAACCTGCCCACTCGGCACCCAGTTCCCTGGCAAACCGCTGGGCATCCATATCACCAGAGCGGGTAAAGGCGAACAGCCTTTTTCCTTCGTGCACGGCCACTTGGGCGATGATGTGTGCCGCAGCTCCGAATCCGTAGAGTCCGAGCCGTTGCGCATCACCCGCCATACGGTAGGAGCGGTAGCCGATCAGCCCGGCGCATAACAGAGGTGCAGCCTCGATATCGGAGTAGCCTTCGGGGAGAGGAAAACAATATCGTTGATCGGCCAGCGTATACTCGGCATAGCCCCCATCGATCTGATAACCCGTATACCGGGCCCGAGCACAAAGATTCTCCCGTCCCGATCGGCAATATTCGCACTCGCCGCAGGACCACCCCAACCAGGGGATGCCCACCCGCTGCCCCTCGGCAAAGCGCTCCACACCTTGCCCCACAGACACCACCCGGCCGACGATCTCATGACCTGGAACGATGGGCAGTTTGGGCTCGGTCAGATCACCATCGACCACGTGCAAATCGGTACGGCACACCCCGCAGGCCGCCACCTTGACCAGAACCTGTCCCCGAGCAGGTTTCGGCCGCGACCGTTGCACCTCTTTCAGTGCGGTATGGGGTCTCTCGAGTATCATGGCGTGCATGTGTATTTCTCCCCGGGTGATAGCTGTTGATCTGTAGTGTCTAGTGCATGAATCCTAGCATTACCGGAGTATAACCCTTCTCCTAGGAGGCTGTCCGAGAATGAGCCAACCTACTGCGGACAAGTCTGGCTGGCCGGATTTCCCGTTCATTTTCGTTAAATATGGCCAATATTCGCCT
>JBDLIZ010000593.1:0-4058 GCA_039714615.1 Pseudomonadota bacterium
GAAGCTGATCTGCAAACGGCTCTTTTCCAACAACTGGTAATAACCGGTATAGTCGCGGCTGGTGAAGGCATTTTCGCGACCTCCGTTTTCGGCGATGATGGCCGAAAAGGATTCCGCGGGATAATCAGCAGTCCCTTTGAACATCATGTGTTCCAATACATGGGATAGTCCGGTGATACCGCTGTGTTCATTCGCGGAACCCACACCGTACCAGATCTGGGACAGTACCACCGGAGCGCGGTGATCCTCCTTGACGACCAGCTTAAGACCATTGTTTAAGCGATACTCATGCAGACTGGAAGCCACCCCGACCCGGGTAGCGATCATTGAGATGCCGACCATCAGCCACATCACCAGCGAGATTCTTTGAATCATATTTTTGCGCCCAGTCTATTAGCGTTGATATTTTAGACATTACCCGATATGGTGCCGTCCTCAACCTTGGACTATACCCATGGTGGATGCCTTAGCATAGCCCCTTCACACTCCAGGGTTTGGCCGGTGGCGTATTCATTTAGGGATAAATATTCCAAGCCAAAGATGATACGAGAGTATTCCTGGCAAATTAAGACTTTAATTAGCGTGTTCGGTTTCAGAAATAAGACGCAAAAAGCAAAGACCCAGCCACTGTCTGCCACCTCAGTAGACAGGTCCGAATCAACACCGCAACAGAAAGACCCAAAGCGCGGTCTATTTTCGCGCTTGCGCCAAGGGCTTTCCAAAACCCATGCCCTGATCAGCAAGGATATCGGTGGTTTGCTCAGTGGCAAGATAGACGAAGATCTGCTGGAAGATCTGGAAACCCGCCTGCTGATGGCCGATGTAGGCGTGGAGGCCACCGAAGAGATCATCGATCGGCTCAGTTCCACCTTGAACCGTAAGCAAAAAGCCGATGCCGGTGTGCTGTTGAAGGTCCTCCAGGAACAGATGACCCAGATCCTCGAACCCTGCAGCCACCCGCTTGACATATCTGCATTGCCCAATGAGCACTATGCGAATATTCAACAAGGCTTGCAGATCAAACCTTATTTAACACCAATCCAGCTGGTCGGGTTCGAGGCACATAGCGCCGCGCTGGCGCCCGTTTCAGAATTCCGCGCCTGTCGCTGCGGCGTTCTCTAATGACGGTGACGTTCCACCCCTGCGCGAGCAGGGTCTGCAATTGCTTGCCGACCTGGCGGTAGGGAAATCCGTAGCGGGCGCCACGGCGGTTCCAACGCATTGGCTTGAGTTCCAGCCATCGCTCCCAGTCCGGCGGCGTGCCGATATCATAACACTCCATGAATCGTCCTACCTGAAACAGCAATACGTCATCTGGAAAACGCCAGCGGAAGTGACGGTACTGCCGTTTCACACGCTGCAACCCTCGTGGCGCAGGGTATTTGCGCACCAGCTTCCAGCGTGCAGCATCGAAATCTAAATACTGGGACAGAAACGGGAACCGGTGCCAGATCGACTGCCACAGGTTCCAGCAATCGGCCGGTTTGAAATGCCCGAGGTAAGACGACAGCGTCGCTGCCAACGCATCCAGCGTGTTTTCATCAAAGCGATAACAACGAACCATAGGATGCTCGATCACCAGTTGTGCCTCGAAGGCTCGCAGCTTCTCCTGCAGATGATTCACCACTCGGCGACGCACCAGCCGATAGTCACGGCGCACGATGTAGCCGAGAAAGTCGATGCCGTTGGTGACCGGGGCGAACCGCTCGCGGGGATTCAGTTCCAGCTGAAGTGTATCGCGTAGATACGCCTCAATCCTTCCACACCATTCGACCAGTTGTTCCCGGTCGTGGGACAGCAGCACGAAGTCATCGCAATAACGCAGGTAATAACGGCACTTGAGGCTATGCTTGACGAACTGATCCAGTCCATTCAGGTATACGTTGGCGAAGAACTGGCTGTTGAGGTTGCCGATGGGCAGCCCCTTGTTCACCCCGGCATGGAACAGGGTCTTATGCGACGGAATCTTGTCTGCTAGATCGGCGCGGCCTCTTGAGAGAGCAATGCGGTGATTATCAGCCGCCGTAGGTTGAGATTCGGGGGACAGGGACAGTATACTCATCCCTGATATAGGTATACTGTCCCCGGAATTACCTGTCCCCGGAATTACCCGGAATTGAAAAGGCAAGATTTGACCCCGGATTCTTTGATGCGTTTTACGCATTGCGTTATATTCGCTTTCAGCCTTGCTGCCAAGGCGTATTACGAACATGCGCATACACTGGGAGGCGTTACGTGGTCACTGAGCTACTGACAATCATGCGGGATGAAGATATTCGCAAAGCATTCGGTCTGCGCCTGAAAGAACTGCGCAAACAGAAAGGCTGGACTCAAAAAGAGTTGGCAAACCAGGTCGATATTCGATTTTCGCAGCTCAACAAGTACGAATGCGGTATGCACGTACCCCCAATCGAGAAGCTGGCAAAGCTCAGCGATATTCTCGGGGTTACGCTCGATTACCTGGTCATGGATAACCGCGATCAGAAACAGCGTTTACACAATATACGGTTGATTGAGCGGCTAAAAGAACTGGAAGGCTTCGATAATGATGATCAGGAGACCATCATCAAAATGATCGATGCTATGATCGTTAAGCGGCGGGTCGAGGGTGCGGTTGCGCCTATCGACCCGCAACAGGCCAGCGGCTAAAGGAGGCGTCCACCATGACCACACCGGCACAAAGCATACAAACCCTGATGGAGAAGATCCAGTCACTCCCGACTGACCGGATCGCGGAGGTGGAGGACTTCGTGGATTTTCTGGGGGAACGGGCAAGACGGCGGAAGGCCGCAGTACCCGGCAAAGAACCGCTGGATTTTCCGGTGGATGATCTCGGCCCCTGGCCGGAAGGTTTATTAAGCCTGCGCAGAGAGGATATGTATGGCGATGACGGACGCTGAGCCGCTGTTCATCGATACCAATATCCTGGTCTATGCTAATGTGGCGGCAGCGCCGTTCCATGAACAGGCGCTAAACGCGCTCAAAACAGCGTATCAGTCCGAACGGCCTTTGTGGATCAGCCGCCAGGTATTGCGCGAGTTCATCGCCGCACGCACCCGGCCGCAGACATTCGCTCAACCGTCAATGCCGGAAGTGGTGATTGAACGGGTACGGTATCTGCAAGAACGGTTTCAGGTGGCGGACGATACCGCTGCCGTGACCGGCAAGCTCATCAAGCTGCTGGAGGATTTCAAGATCGGTGGCAAGCAAATCCACGATGCCAATATCGTGGCCACCATGCAGGCTTATGACATTCCCTGCTTGCTAACCCACAACATCAAGGATTTTGAACGGTTTGGGCAGCTCATCAGGATTGAGGATATTTGAATTAATATCAGACTCGGTTTCGTTGACAGCCCGCGTAAGATGTGGTGAGTCTGCGCACCGCATCGATCGAGAGACATGACCGAATACCGTCGAGCTAAGGTCAAAGGAGCAAGCTGCTTTTTTACGGTCAATTGTGCCGGTCGCCATGGCAATCGGTTATTGGTGGAGCATATCAATTTGCTGCCGGGTTTTTTCGAAGGGCGAAGAATGACTCGACTCGATCGATGCGGTTCGCAGGCTCACCACATCCTACGAGCTCTACGAGTTCTCTTTGAATCATATTTTTTGCCTAGTTGATTAGCGTTGATATTTTTGACGTTTCCCGATATGGTGCCGTCCTTAGTCATGAATATTATACCCATGACGGATGGGTATTCATTCCTGACCTTGCCCCTTCACACTCCAGGTATTGGCCGGTGGATGTTCATTTAGCGATGAATATCTCGGCCCGACGACGATACGAGAGTATTCCTGGGGGACCGATCAATCTGTTTTACACTTTAATATGCGGTCGAAAGGGCTTGACAGGTGTAAATGTTAAAGATAAAACCCGAATTCTGATCGGTCCCATTCCTGGCAAATTAAGACTTTAATTATCGTGTTCGGTTTCAAAAACAAGACACAAAAAACAACGCCACAGCCACTGTCTGCCACCGCAGTAGACAAGTCCGAGTCAGCACCGCAACAGAAAGACCCAAAGCGTGGTCTATTTTCGCGCTTGCGCCAAGGAC
>JBDLIZ010000594.1:0-3995 GCA_039714615.1 Pseudomonadota bacterium
TCCTCCCTCGAGGCTTATCAGACGCCTGCCCGCTGAGGGCTCGTGTGTACTGAACTGCTTGCTGCTGGGGGCAGGCATCTGACAACCCTTAACAAGAGCGGAAGTTCACAACACCACCAATACGGCGACCCGAAGGCCGCCGTGATTGAATGTGACGCTCTAGGTTAAGCTGCTCCCTCAATGTTTCTTCTTGTAGTGCTTCTTGGGTTTACAGCCGACAGTCTTAATGGAGTCTGTTCCGGTAAAACTCTGACCGTCAAATGTTTCACCGGTTAGCGTCGCCTCAGTGTCTCCGCAGGCGATGCCTGTCTCAGGAATTCTGAAGCGTAGTAACAGATCCCCTAGTCCATCCCTATTAATGTCCTTTACTTTGTGGCGCTTTGCCTTGGCACCATCGGGGCCAAACTCTACGGATGGAATATCGACTTGCGATGAAGGATCGAACGGAGATGCTGGATCAGTGTCAGACAACACCGCGACCCAGATAACGCCTTTTGCGCGTGGATTGATTACGTTTTGTTTGTTGCCGGGTTTGATGTCTATTATTACTGTAAGTTGTACCGTATGGGGTTTCCATTCATCGACGCCCATGTCCGGAGCAGAGCCAATTATCCTTGGATCTCCCTCGTAATCCGTAGGTGGTAGGTCAGGATCACTCGCGTTCCCAACATCGATACTCGGCGAACCTAGCTGCAAATGAAAATCATTATTCGCAGCATCAACAAATAGGGGGTCCGCGTTTATATTGGTGCCAGCGACCCAATTTAAGGTTGACGTCCCGTCAACGAATACCTCAGGCTGTCCTCCTTGGACATTGCTGTAACTAACCGTAACACTCGAATTATCCTCTATTGCTATCTCATGTCCGAGAGTCGCAGTGTTTCCCCAGAAAATACTGTTCGTCAATGTCACCGAAGAAAAATTCTCGGAATAAAGGGGTCGCGGAATAAAGGGGTCGCGGAATAAAGGGGTCGCGGAATAAAGGGGTCGCGGAATAAAGGGGTCGCGGAATAAAGGGGTCGCGCGGAATAAAGGAGTCGCGTCTTGTTTTTTGCCTCCTTGGCTAGAATGAAGCTTCCACGAATGTCTCCTTTGGGTCGCTATGTATAGCTATACATAGGGGTCGATAGCGGCCGATCGAAAGGTTCAAATGGCGGCTGGTGACACGAATGTTGGGTCTACCCCATCTTAATTTGATTACTCCTCTGATCCCTGAAAGCAGCCATAGAAGTTTATTTTCACGGCCTTCCTTAGCGTGCAAAATTACACCGATCTGGTCGGTACCTGTATTTGCCTTAGCGTGTACCGTTACATCGATCTGGGTAGTAGCCGCTTACTCGTTCCACAACCAGGCAGCACCACGCACACCGGATGAGTCGCCGTATTTCGGTGCCACCAGTTTTGTGCTGACGTGATCTGAAAAAACATACTGCCCCCAGAGTTTTGGCACCCTGTCATAAAGGCGCCTGATATTGCCCATACCCCCACCCAGCACGATCACATCTGGGTCGAGTATATTTATCACCTGTGCCAGTCCACGTGCCATGCGGTCTTCATAGCGTTGCAGGCTTTCTTCTGCATGCGGATCACCCTGCTCGACGTGTTCGGCAATCTGCTCGGCCGATAATACGCGTCCGGTCGTCATCTCGTGATCACGGCTCAAACCCGGGCCGGATAAAAAGGTTTCAATACAGCCGTGTTTGCCACAATAACACTCGGGCCCCGGCAGTTCTTTGAAAATGCCATCATTCTTTGGCCACGGCATGGGATTATGCCCCCACTCGCCTGCAATGGCGTTAGGACCGATGAGCACATGGCCATTGACCACGATACCCGCACCCGTACCGGTTCCAACAATCACACCAAACACAACCGATACATCTTTTGCTGCGCCATCAGTCGCCTCGGAAAGAGCAAAACAGTTAGCATCATTGGTGATTCGGATTTCGCGCTGCAGTAGCGCTTCAAGGTCTTCGTGCGCCGGTTTGCCATTCATGCATACCGAGTTGGAATTTTTCAGCATGCCCGTAGCCGGGGAAATAGCACCCGGTGTACAGATGCCAACTGTGCCCTGCTCACCAAGCTCGGATTCAATATTTTTAACCAGTTCGCCAATAGCTTTCAGGGTGCCGCGATAATCACCCGCAGGGGTTGATACGCGTTTGCGTAGTAATTCCTCACCGTCCAGCGCAAGCGCGATGCCTTCTATTTTGGTCCCACCAAGATCAATACCAATACGTATCATAATTAAAACCTTTACCACAGAGGTCACAGGGAAAAATGTGCTGTTGTAAATCCTCCGTATTCTCTGTGGCAGAAGTTTTTAGTTTTTCAGCCTGTCCGATTTCCAGTAAATCTCTTTTTCACCTTCCTGCTTCGTTATAAAACGTGCCATAACGAACAACAGGTCAGAGAGACGATTAACATAAGCGAACAACTCTGCATTGATCACTTGCTCAGGACCAGCTTCGACAAGGCTTCTTTCCGCGCGGCGACACACCGAACGCGCGAGATGGCAAACCGATGCAACCTCACCACCGCCGGGCAGAATAAATTCCTTCAGCGGCGGCAACCCCTCGTTCATCAGGTCCAGTCGCTGTTCCAGCCAGTCGACATGCGCCTGCCTGATAAAGGCAGACGACATGTTGAGTTGTGCGCCAAAATCGAACAGATCGTTCTGTATAGTTTTGATATCGTCGACGATTTCACCTTCCAGCTTGCAGGTAAGCAGCCCCAGCAGACTGTTCAACTCATCGACATCACCCATGGCGTGCACTAACGCACTGTCTTTAGACACGCGCTTACCACCGGCGAGGCCGGTTTCGCCACGGTCGCCGGTGCGCGTGTAAATTTTTGTCAGTCTGCTACCCATACTTAACTCGTTGATTAGTCTGTATTCAGAATACCATTCATTCCATCTTATTGACTACCACAACTCCCGCCTTTATAGTCTGCGCACTCTGCTGGTGCCCGTCATCGTTGGGCGCTACCCGCTCAGTGAGACCGGGGAAGCCATCCGGCGTCTGGGAGAGAAGCAGTCCAAAGGAAAAGTCATCATCACGTCGTGAGACTCTGCCCGCCACTCGTTGCCCTCCGCCGACCCGAGGATCGCGGCCCGAACGCATACAGCTTGAAGATAAGGTCAGAATGCCAACTTCAGAGGATCGCGCACTTCACTACCAGCTGATGTTCTCCGAGAACAAGGCTGTGATGCTGCTTATCGATCCCAATGGCGGCACGATAATCGACGCCAGTCTGGGTGCCTGCCAATACTACGGCTACTCACTGTCCGAACTAACGGCGATGAGCATCTTTGACATCAACACCATGAGCAAAGCCGAGATCGCCGCCGAGATGCAGCGAGCCAAGGAAGAGCTCAAAACTCACTTCAACTTTCGCCACCGGCTTGCTTCGGGAGAAGTCCGAGACGTCGAAGTCTACTCCAACCCCATTTCCATGGACGGCCAGAAGTTTCTCTACTCCGTCATCCACGACATCACAGAGCGTAAACAGGTCGAGGAGGCGCTCAAGGAGGCCGTTGCTTCTCAAAACGCGATCCTTGCCGCCGTACCCGATCTGATGTTCGAGTTGGACGAGGGGGGGCGGTATCTAGATTTATGGGCACGGAATTCAGACGAATTAGCCTATAGCAAAGACGTGCTGCTGGGCCGCACAGTGTCCGAGATGATGCCTACCCATGCCGCAGACCAGGTGATGACGGCGCTGAGAGAGGCCGATGAGAAGGGGCAATCTCATGGCCAACAGATTCAGCTCAGCACTCCGGGTGGGGAATTGTGGTTTGAACTATCCACCAGCCTGAAGGATGGGGTCTCTTCACCTCACCGGTTCATCATGCTGTCGCACAATATCACCAAGCGCAAGCATATGGAGGCGGAATTATAGCGGTTATTATTTGGGTGAAATACAATAGCCACAGCTTTCAAACCATCCTAGTGCATCTTTTTCAGAAACGTCAGTTAAGGCATTTTTCACCC
>JBDLIZ010000595.1:0-3978 GCA_039714615.1 Pseudomonadota bacterium
CTTGCAGCGATCCTTGAATCCCAGGCTAGTCACTTTCTCACCCACCAGTTTATCGATACCGTACTGGTCCATGTGTTCCTCGAACTGCTGGACCAGATCCGGGCCGGTGATCATCTGAAAGCCGGGGTAATTACCCACCTCATAGGTAGCCCCCAGTTGCCCGCCGATATCGGAGGCGATAATCAGGGTTGAAAGATTTTTACGCACGGCATAGATGGCGGCCGACATCCCGGCAGGGCCGGCCCCGACAATGACCACGTCATAGACTTTGGTGAGGTCAATCGGAGACTCGATATTCAGCAGCCGGTCAAGTGCACCGGTCGCATTCAGTTGTGCCAGGTCGTCGTAACCGCCCACTGATTGTTCATCAACAAATATCTGGGGTACGGTCCGACGCCGGGAGCGCATAATCATGTGCTGCTCACCCCCGGCATCTGAAGTAATATCAATCTCCTCATAATCGAGTTGCTTGCTGCGCAACAGTGCCTTGGCCTTGGCGCAATAGGGACACCATTCCTTCGAATAGACTTCAATCTTTGCCATGGTAATAATCTCCTGAGTTTTACTGTTCGATCATTGCCTGCCAGGCAGGTGTATCAGTCTTGACCGGGCGCCGGGTAGACACTACGCGGCGGCAGGCGGTGAAACAGCCATGCGATGGCAATCAGTGCAAGGTTACCGAATGCCACGGGTAACCCAAGATAATTCCAGTCTGGCTTTCATCACAACCGCAAGCGGCTGTCCTGGTTGGTGACGCAGCAACAAGCTGCTTAGGATCGAAGTTTTTCGGGTATGCATATAATTATCCTCGATATTAGCTCAGGCGTATGACCGGCATGGGTGGGGTACGGGCTGATCGATTGCAGCATCCCGATGCCTGTACCGAATGGCCTTGTTTATGAAGCGATCAGTAATCGGAGTCGTATTGTGCTTCGATGCAGACTTCGATTTACGGAATACCACTAACATAAAAATACAGAGCAGAATAAAGAACACACCGATCAAGGCCAGAGTATCGAAAGTCATGGGACACCTCCTGGTTTCACAATTGTTACAAAGGATTAAATTCAGTGGGAAACAGCCAGGGCCGCCTGCTCCCGGGTGTAAAACAATTCGCTGCGAAGAAAACCGGCAATGACGCAGTCTTCTACGACCATGACATGTCCACTCATATCCCGCTCAACTACCAGTTCATCCGGAAGACCATCCAGTACATGCAGTGGCGCGATGCGGCCATCGGCAAACCGGGACAGATAACTGGTTCCTGTCGATTGATCCAGAAATGCCGGTCTGAAACCCTGATCCCTGTTCCCCTCACTAACACCACCAGTTTCCCGGAAGGTGTGGTTCTGCTGTGCCAGTACCCGGGTAGACAATGACGCCGCGCGTGACGATGAATCGGCTTCAGAGAACGTTACAAGTCTCAATGTGCGCTTTCTGTTCATGTTCCGTCCTCCTCGGTATACATCAGATAGTGAGCGATGAATTGCTCTGTCACTTCTCTTATTACAATTCGCATGCCAACAGATGTGACATGTGTTTAGTAACTGTTATATAAGACTATTTATTCAAGACTGTCGGGTATCTATGCGTGACGACAATCCGTGATTAACGAATTATCGGGACTATGGAAACGAGAAATCGCTTGGTTGGAAGACAGGATTCGCTGGTAATCCTTCAGGTCGGTCACCGAAAGGGAGGGATTGTTCACATATCCGATTTCGAACGCTGCGCCTGGTGCAAAACCATCAAGTGGATATTACCGTAAGACGGGAAGATCAACGGATGGAGTGGCCCCGGTAGAATCCTTTCAAGTAGGCGATTTGTGCTGAGACGCCTGGAAACCAGCGCACCAGGGCTTTGCCAAGGAGCGAGCTTTTTTGGCAAAACTCTTAAGCTCCCAGGATGTGTACTGTGGTCGCGGAAACGGGATTCCGTCCATCACCGCAAGTTTAGAGACGCGGCTCGGGTAAGCAATAAATGATCCTGTAAGGAATAGAGTGTTGTATCGTTTGCCTGGATCATGCTGCTCTCTCCTGTTTCTCTACTGGCGTGTGTTGCCCCGCAGTGACACCGCCATCTACAGGCAGTACTACACCGGTTATCCAATCTGCCTGCGAGCCAGCCAGGAACAGAATGGCCGAGGTCACATCTCCAGGTTGTCCATTGCGCCCCAGTGGATGGAAACTGTTAAACGTCGGCAGCACTTCCTTTACCTCTTCCTCATTCATGAAGGTGTTATAAACCGGGGTTTCCACCACGGCAGGCGCCACGGCATTTACACGGATGTGGTCTGCCGCAAATTCAATGGCCAGATTTCTGGTCAGGGCATGGACGCCCGCCTTGGCAGCCGAATAGGCACTGGATGGTGTGGCGCCAATCGCCTGGCTGGCCCACATGGAGCCAGTATTGACGATCGCACCACCACCACGCTTTTGCATTTCCGGGATCGCTGCCTGCGAGGTATGGAATGTGCCACCGAGAATGATGTTTACATAGTCATTAAAATCATCCTCGGTATGGTCGAGAAAGGGTGTGGGCCGGAAGATACCGGCATTGTTCACCAGAATGTCCACACCCCCGAACCGCTGCACTGCAGTCCGGATCAACTGCCGCGCAGTCTCCGGCTTGCCGATATCGCCTGCCAGATACGCTACATGCTTACCCGTTGGGTCGAGCTCCGTGATAGCTTCCTGCAGCTTCATCTCGCGTCGGCCATTCAGGACCACATTGGCACCGCGCTCCAGAAAGGCACGTGCGGTTTCCCGGCCGATTCCAGTGGCTCCGCCGGTAATGACAACTGTTTTGTTTTCAAAGTCCATCGTAAATCTCCTGTGTTGAACAAGTGTCCGCAAACCCCTGACCCCTGTGCCTACTGCTTACCCTCTATCGCCTTTGTGGCCTCTTTGGTTGTCCATACCGTGTTGGCTATGTAGCGAAAATTCACCAGCGCTGCGGCATAACCATCACCTTCCCCGACCTGCGCGCCAGCAGTCGCATCCTTGACGACAGCCACTTCGAAGCCCTGCTCAAGCAACTCCCGCATGTGTGACTCGGTACAAAGATTGGCGGACATTCCGGCCAGGATGACCTTGTCGATACCGCGTTTGCGAAGCTGCAGAACAAGATCATTGGTCTCCGGACCGTAGACCTTGCGTGGACTGGTCACGATGGTCTTGCCATCCTCGATGTACGGCTTGTATCGTTCCAGTCAGTCGGCACCGGACCCCAGGTCACACCCTTGGGACTCAGGAAGTCGTTCTGTGGATCGGTTACAACAAGGGCCGTGCGACCCTTTTCAACCTGCAGCCCCGGATTGGGAAGCGCCGCATTGGTAATGCCGGGAAGTGCCAGCGAAACAATCAACAGTGCAGCTGTGAAAACAGTATTCATAGTCATGACCTGGTCTCCTTCATTTCAGTCAGATTGCCGGTACAAAATGTTCCGTCACGTCTTTTGTAGCATCTCCCGTGCCAATCCATGCAATCCACTCATCTATATGTTTTATTTGAAAATATTCTGGGCCGCCAGAACTCAATAAGAAACGATAATTCGTGAACAACGAAAATCCGCAGTAGTAGAAACGAGATATCGTCAGTGCTGAGGTGAAGCTGCCCCCGGTTCAGAGAAGGACTGGGTTAATGTGGCTGACTCGAATGGCTCTTACCTATGAGGTGTCATCAATAAAAACACCCCATTGGCCACGGAAGCACACGGAATTACACGGAAGAAAATGCCTTTATAGAATTATTTCCGTGTGCTTCCGTAGCAGGATTTTTAAGTAAATGCCATTCGGGGCTGACTTCATTAATCCTTAAGCAAACGCAGCAACCACATAATCCACAAAGGCACGTACTTTCGCGGCGAGGTATTGTCGGTGTGGGTACACTGCGTATACGTCTAATTTAAGCTGATCGTAATCCTCTAAAATGATTTGCAGATCACCACTCGCAACTTCCTGTTCGCAGATAAATAACG
>JBDLIZ010000596.1:0-3961 GCA_039714615.1 Pseudomonadota bacterium
ACGGCGAATTGAGCAGCAGCGACGAGGTGACGATCACGGTGCATGACCAGTCGGGTATCCCCTTCGGCACACCCGAAAACTTCTCCGCCACACCCCTAAGGGGTGCTGCACGCCTGAGTTGGAATGACGTAGAAGGCGAAGACAGCTACAGAATCAAATGGAGAAAGGGATCTAGCGGGAAATGGAGATACATACGAGTCAATGCCGATAAGACGGGTTACGTCCATAAGGGGTTGAAGCGTCGGTCAAAGTATCAATATCGTATACGTGCCCACCGACAGGGTCAAAACGACAACTACTCCGATTGGTCTTCGACAATTAGTGTAAAAACTCGTTAAAAAGCTTATCTCGACTGTGACGGGGTTAGGACGATGACACATACAGTCCTAACCCCTTTTTTTATTATGGCGTGGAAGACTGCAGTACTAGCAGGTTCTAAGATCTGGATGGCTTTTTTGCGATATTATCCCGCAGATATACTGGAAGCGCCCGTTCTGCCGTGACGGTCTCACCCCGCTCATACATCGCACTGGCCAGCGAAACGACAAATTGCGCCTTGGGTAATAATGTCTCATCATTACCTATCAGGGCCTTACCAAGTTTCTGCTCCAAAACCTCTGAGTAGGCTTGCCATCCACTTCCCGCGCCAAACCAGCTACCCGAGCGCAAGGGTAAATCGGCCGGTCTGCCGACGCCCTCAGTGCCATCCAAACTCGCCAGCCCTTGGGTATCACAGCGATAATACCCCCAATACACCTCGCTCATACGCGCATCAATAGCGGCCAGCACTTTCGGTTTCTTTTCCACCTCAATAACCTCTTGAGCAAGGGTAGCTAGTGTAGACACGGGTAGCACTGGCAGATCCCAAGCGAACGCGATCCCCTGCACTACTCCGGCGGCGATGCGCACCCCCGTGAATGAACCGGGACCACAACCAAAGGCGACAGCGTCCAACTGTGATAAGACGATTTCAGCCTCAGCGATCAGTGCCTCACACATAGAAAGAATAAGTTGCGTATGCCGACGCGGAGCAACCTCATAGCGGTTACTCATAACGCCATTAATCAATAGCGATGCAGAACAAGCCTCTGTAGCGGTTTCAATGGCTAACAACTTCATGGTGCTGATCACAGGCAGTGAAAAAGGATTCTACGATTCGCAGATCATGGGTCACCGGCAGGGTGGGCAAACTATTAAGAAATACCTTACCATAGGGCCTGGTCAGCAATCTAGGATCACAGATCACAAGCACTCCAGAATCTTGCTCATCGCGGATCAGGCGCCCCACCCCCTGTTTCAAACTAATGACCGCCTGAGGAAGTTGGAATTCGAAAAACGGATTGCCACCCGCTGACTTGATGGCCTCCAACCTGGCCTGCATCACCGGATCACCTGGGGAGGCGAAGGGCAGCTTATCGATGATGACACAACTCAGGGCCTGACCGCGTACATCGACACCCTCCCAAAAGCTGCTGGTGCCCAGGAGCACCGCATTGCCAGCCTCTCGAAAGTGTTCAAGCAATTCACGGCGTGGCGCTGTACCCTGAATCAGTAGTGGGTAATCCAGCCGACCCGCCAAGCGCTCGGCCGCCAATCGCAGCGCACGGTGACTGGTAAACAACAAGAAGGCACGGCCCCCACTGGCCTGGATGACGGGCAAAACAGTCTCTACCAAAGCCGGTGTATAGCTAAGCTGTCTAGGATCGGGTAGGCCCTTAGGCAGATAGAGCATGGCATTGTTCTCATAATCATAGGGGCTATCTAGGGCCTCACAGCGGATATTACCCAGACCCAGGCGTGAGGTGAAATGTCTAAAATGACCTCCCACGGACAGTGTCGCGGAGGTGAACACCCAGGCGCAAGAATAACCCTCCATATGTTTCTTAAAGATCCGTGCGATCTCCAAAGGCGTATTATGCAAAATAAAGCTACGCCGGAAGGTCTCATACCACTGCACTGCGGCCTCTGGATCACTGCGCATCAATTCCAGGCGATTGATAGCCTGCACCACTCGCCGCGCACAGGCCTGCAGCCCCTTGCCCCGTTCAGCAACCATCTCCAGTGCCTCGCGCAACTCATCCAGACTCCATCCCACCTCATCCAGGGCCTTTTCTACACGCGGGTGCTTGCGCAGTGGCAGCCAGGCCCCTCGCTGTGATTCCCTGCCCATAGCAATACGCAGCTCAAAGACGCGGTTAATCAGATTTTCAGCAATACGGCGTAACTCCACCATGTCGGGAGATTCTTTCAACTGCTCGGCGATGGTATCGCGCGCGAGATCCTGAATCTGGCGACTGCTCAGATTGGTACCGAAAAACGCCGAAGCGATCTCCGGCAACTGATGAGCCTCGTCAAGCACAAAGGCATTGACACTGGGCAGCAGTTCGCTAAAGCCTTCCTCTTTGAGCGCCAGATCAGCAAAGAACAGATGATGATTGATGATCAGCACATCGGCTTGCTGCGCCATACGCCTGGCCTTGAGCACATGGCAGGCCGAGTACGATGGGCACTCGGCCCCCAAACAATTATCAACCGTGGAGGTCACCAAAGACCACAGTGGCGAGTCTTCGGCAACTTCATTTAATTCTGCGATATCCCCCCGTATGGTGCGCCGGGCCCACTGCCGGATATACCGAAATGCTGGCAGGTGCAAGGCCTTGTCACCGCGTTCTATGAGGCTCTCGAATCTATGGATACAGAGATAATTGGCCCGCCCCTTGAGCAAGGCTGTCTTCACAGGAATCGCCAGGGCCTTACGTATCACCGGCAGATCCTTGTGATAGAGCTGGTCCTGCAAGTGCTTGGTGCCGGTAGAGATCACCACCTTCTTGGCGGATAGCAACGCCGGGACCAAATAGGCAAAGGTTTTGCCTACCCCCGTACCGGCCTCGACCACCAGCGAATCGGTATCCGCCATCGCCAGCTCGACCAATTCAGCCATACGTTGCTGCTGCGCCCTGGGCCTGAAACCCTCGACATATTCGGCCACAGCGCCGGCGTCATCCAGCAACTCACGCGCTCGCATTACCATGTTAACGCCTCATCGATGGCTGGTGTGCATTCCCATGACGGATGGGTTTGGTATATACCCATGGCGGATGGGTTCTCGGGTGCGCAGCGTGCGTTGAATTTGTTGCAAAGCAAGGCAGAACACGTAAGGCATAGTTTTTCCTATGGTTTTCGTGTTCTAACGCGGCTATGCGGCAAAGGCGGCGTGCGATGGGTCCTGAAAACTCATTCGTCATGGGTATACCTAGCGGGCAAGACGCTCGGCCTCCCGGGCCCCCTGAGTATCTCCTTGCAGGCGTCGTGCGTGAGCAATAATCCGCCAGTTATTACGTGCCAGCTGTGAGCCGGAACCGGGAAGGCTATTAGACTTGATGGCCATGGCCTCGGCCTGATATGGATCTCCCTGACGTAGACGCACCTCGGCCAAGCGCTGCCAGAGTACGGGATTGCGAGGCGAGATTCGCAGGGCCCGCTCAAGCCTGGCCGCTGAATGATCCAATTGACCCGCATTCATATCGGACTCGGCCTTGGCAAGCAAGGTAGCGACGGGTTTCGACACTACGGGCGGGGTGGGAGACGGTACGTTGGGTGCTGGCTGAGAGATTGCTGGCTCCGGGGTTGGGACGGCACGCTCTGTTGACGGTGAAGCCGGCGACTCGGCTACCGGAGGTGGCGCTCTGCTAACGGGCGCAGACCGATAGGCGCACCCGTGCAGCATCATCAATCCCATGACGGTCAGAATCGTGAGTAAAATACCAGTGTAGCGTATTAGGATCATTATTCAAAAAGCTCCGAAAACCAGTCCACGGCCCGATCAACGCCGGTATAGACCCCCTTGCCGCAAGGCGCCGGATCCTTTGGGGCACTGTCCTTGATGAAGGGAAACCATTCGGCCCCACTGCAGCCCTCATCGGCGATCAGACCGGAGATCGGATCGATCAACCTCCACTCT
>JBDLIZ010000597.1:0-3957 GCA_039714615.1 Pseudomonadota bacterium
TGGTGGCAGGTGGCGCAGGAAATGTTCTGGTTGCCACTGAGGATCTTGTCGAACATGAGAAACCTGCCCAGTTCCACCTTGGTCTCGCCCGGGGCGCCATTATCGTGGAAATCACTATCGGCCAGCGGAACCAGCTCTTTCGATAACGCTGCACCACTGAACAACAACAGCGAAAAAATGGATGCAGCCGTGATAGATAATTTATTTTTCATTAACCTACCCTTCCAATAATTATGGTGTTTGTTTGATATCAACTAGCTGAGAGCCTATCCGGCGGGTATCTATTTTAATCTGCAATTGTGATAGGCCGAAGTGACAAATTGCCACACCCTTTTGGGGATTCGTCTATGACAGTGTGCGCCACATTAGCGGTCAGTGTGTCGCGATCTTACGTCCTAAGATACTCTCCAACTGCAGGCAGGAACGCCACCTTTGTTATGTTTGGGATGGCGATGTTATCTCGATGATTTACGAAAAACGTGAATATGCTTGACTCAGAGCTTGTGAATAAATCCCCACGCGAAGCGAGGGTGCTCCTGGGCGTGCCTGGCAAGGCGCGGGAGTCCCAATATCTGGGAGTGTAGCGAGCGCTACATGACCGGATATTGGGGGACCCGCAACGCGGCCAAGCGCGTTCAGGAACGCCCGCAGCCGTGGGGGGATTTATTCACAAGCTCTCAGGTACGGGTTGAATGAAGTCATTTCAAGCCCTTTGTTTCGAACGCGCACGACAGTACTAACTTTTGTCCGGCATCCTTAGGCCACTGGTCGTATCTGCATTACCCGGTGTATTCATAACACCCTATACTCCGTTGATATTTTTATTTATTAACACGTACTTAGCCTAGGTGCTCTACCAACCTCCCTAAATATCCCGGTGCCCATTCATGCTTAATCCAACCCAGACCCATCAAAACCAGCCTCAACAATCCCCTAATCAAGGAACAAAAAGAGTGCACTACTTCGGTAAATCAAAATCCGAAGGCAACAAAGAAATGAAGGAGCTGCTCGGCGGTAAGGGGGCCAATCTAGCGGAATTGACCTCCATCGGTTTGCAGGTCCCGCCGGGATTTACCATCACGACCACGACCTGCGCCGAGTATAACGAGTCTAATAAACAGCTCCCCAAAACTCTTATGGACGAGGTTCGTAAAAATATGAGGCTGCTCGAAGCCGAGACGGGTAAACAGTTCGGCAGCGAAAGCAATCCTCTGCTGGTGTCGGTACGCAGCGGTGCGGCGCTGAGCATGCCGGGAATGATGGACACCATATTGAATCTGGGCCTGAACGACAATGCCGTACATGGGCTATCCACCGTTTCCGCGAATCGCCGCTTCGCCCTGGATGCCTACCGCCGCCTGATCAACATGTTCGCAGAAGTAGTCATGGGGGTGAGTCACACGCTGTTCGAGGATGCGTTCGACCGGATCAAGTCCAAACACGGCGTTACCCAAGACGCCGACCTGAGCGTGGAGGGCCTCGAAGAGTTGATAGCCGCCTATCAAAAGATCTATCGAGAACACAGCGGTCAGGACTTCCCCCAGGACCCCTATCAACAGCTCGAGCAGGCCATCGAGGCGGTATTCAAGAGCTGGAACATCCCCAGGGCGGTGCGTTACCGTCAGATCAACGAAATCACCGGTCTGCGCGGTACCGCCGTTAACGTGCAAACCATGGTGTTCGGTAACATGGGCGAGGACTCGGGCACCGGCGTGGCCTTTACCCGTGATCCGGCGACGGGTGATAACCGGTTTTTTGGTGAATTCCTGATCAATGCCCAGGGGGAAGACGTGGTCGCGGGGATTCGTACCCCACAACCGGTACAAGAAGTGTTGAATTGGCGCGAAGACATCTATCACCAATTATTAGAACTCAAACGCATCCTCGAGAACCATTACCTGGAAATGCAGGATATCGAATTTACCATTGAACGCGGCACCTTGTACCTGCTGCAGACCCGCACCGGCAAGCGTACCGGTCAGGCCGCGGTGAAAATTGCCGTGGATATGGTAAGCGAAGGACATATTACGGAAACGCAGGCCCTGCTACGGGTCCCGGCCAATGACCTCAACCAGCTTCTGTTACCCACTTTCGACCCCCAAGCCGAGCGTGATGTATTGACCAAAGGCCTGCCGGCCTCCCCGGGGGCGACCTCAGGCAGACTGGCGTTCAGTGCCGATGAAGCGGTAGACCGCGCCCATAATGGTGAATCTGTTTTGCTGGTACGAAAAGAGACCAGTCCCGATGACGTAGGCGGTATGCATGCCGCGGTGGGAATCCTTACTTCCACCGGTGGAATGACCAGCCATGCGGCAGTTGTCGCCCGCGGTTGGGGCAAGTGTTGTGTGGTGGGGGCCACCGAGATCGAGATCGACGTATCCAGTCGGACCGTCAAGGTCAATGGCCGCGTTTTCGATGCGCAGGATACCTTGAGCCTCGATGGCGGCACCGGCGAGGTGATGTCCGGTGAGGTTGCGACCCATGAGCCACAACTGACCGAAGAGTTCGGCACCCTGATGGGATGGGCGGATCGGCATCGTAAACTCAAGATCTGGACCAATGCCGACACCCCAGCGGATGCCCACCGGGCGCGCCAATATGGTGCCGAGGGCATCGGTCTCTGCCGTACCGAGCACATGTTTTTCGAGGGCGATCGAATTACCCCGATGCGTGAGATGATCCTGGCCGAATCGCATAACGAGCGGGGTCGCGCGCTAGAGAAGCTGTTGCCCTGGCAACGCGAGGATTTCAAGAAGATCTTCACTGCCATGCAAGGGATGCCGGTCACGGTGAGGTTGCTCGACCCGCCGTTGCACGAGTTTCTCACCCACGATGAACACGCCCAACTCGAACTGGCGCAGCGCTTGAACGTCACCCCGCAGAGGATCAAGGCCCGGACCGATCAGTTGCATGAGAACAATCCCATGCTGGGCCACCGCGGCTGCCGTTTATCCATTACTTATCCGGAGATCTTGGTGATGCAGGTTACGGCCATTACCGAAGCGGCTATCGAATGTGCCCAGGCCCGAATCGATGCCCGCCCGGAGATCATGATCCCCTTGGTAAGCACCGACCAGGAGCTGATACAACTGCGCCACCAGGTGGAGAAGACCATTGCCGCGGTTGAGCAGGCAAAGGACTTCCATGACCAGATCGAGATTCCGGTAGGCACCATGATCGAGACCCCGCGGGCCGCCCTGGCGGCGAATCAGATCGCCGAGCATGCCGATTTCTTCAGCTTCGGTACCAATGATCTGACCCAGATGACCTTTGGTTTCAGCCGCGACGATATCGCCAATTTCCTACCCGAATACCTCAGCCGGGAAATCCTTGAAAAGGACCCGTTCCAGTCCTTGGATACGGTTGGGGTAGGACAACTGATAGAGATGGCCATCAGCAAGGGCAAAACCCACAAGGAAACCATGAAATTTGGACTCTGCGGTGAACATGGCGGCGACCCGGCTTCCATCGCATTCTGCCACAAAGTGGGCCTGAATTATGTCTCTTGCTCACCGTTTCGCGTCCCTGTCGCACGGCTGGCCGCGGCTCAGGCGGCCGTGAAATAGGCCGTCACGAACTGGACGGTTCCCTTCGGGGTAAGACGATAAGCGGCCATCGGATTGACCGCATTCGAGCCTACACCGGCATATCAGGGCGACGCTTGTGGATCAGGATTGGGGTATGCGCGAGGGTGTCGACGGGAAAAATTGATATGGCGAGGCATGATTGAGCAGGTGTTGGGGTTCGTTCCTCACCCCAATCTGCGAGTCTACGAGTCTACGAGTCAGCATTAGCGGGTTTAAGTGCCTGTTTTTAGGTACAATATTACCTATCAAAATTACTTGTTTTTCGGGTTGACGGCACTGGTTCAGTCTGATTTCCATATTAAGAGATTGATTAGCCTATACTATATTGCTTGAGGCGATGAGATCAATCAGGTGTATGGGGGGAGTTGAT
>JBDLIZ010000598.1:0-3938 GCA_039714615.1 Pseudomonadota bacterium
AGTGGCCATGGTATCTGTAGCCATGATAGTAGGGGTAGCCATACCAGGGCCGATACCAGCGATTATGCCCCCAACCGGAACCACGGAAACCGAAACCAAAGGAGAAACCGAAGCCTCCCCATCCGTTACCGTTCCACCCACTGCCTGGACCCCAGCCCCACCAGGCCTCAGCGGATGTCATGGGTAGCGCCAGGAGCACGGCTGTAACAAATGCGGTCAAGAAGGTATGCCTGCGTTTCATGAAAGACCTCCCGCGACTTATGAAATCGCTTTTTTACTGTTTGTATGAAAACAGTAAGCCAGTTCAGGCAAACCTGCATTGTCCCCGGTCAAGTATATTAGAGATATCTAATATAAATTTATTATGGCTGCATCAGTTCAGTGGTTTTTCGCTGCCCTGGCAACTGTCATTGACAGGTAAACATCAGTCATTCATTTGCTAAAAGTAAACGACAGTTCCATGTTGTCATGTAAAGCCTTACACATACGCCGCGCTGGACTGCCTATGATGCCAGATGCTACGACGCGAAGTTGTCGGGCGCAGCCGATGACAAAGCAAGAGTGGGCCTGCATCTTGCCGATCTGGTATACGCCAAGATTTTAATCCGTAGACTATACTTTAATCGATTGTTTCTTCATGTAATCGAAGCGACAAATTGTCATAATGACTAAATCCAACCTCTAAACAACAAAACAAACAATCAAGTTTTATAAGGGAGAATCATCAAGAAGATGAAAGGCTTACTTGTAACTGGGGCCGTAGCAATAACGCTGGCTGTACCCGCTGCGGCGCAGTTCACGCCATCAAAGGAATCTGTTTCCCACCTCTATGGCGGCAAGGTCTACTCACCTTATGCCAAGAGATCTTTCCCCAGCCGTCCGTTTTGGGGTGATACCCACCTACACACCGGTCTTTCTGTTGATGCAGGGCTGTTCGGTGCACGGCTGGGTCTCGAAGAGGCCTATCAATTCGCCCGCGGCGAGGAAGTGATCTCTTCGACAGGACAGGAGGTAAAACTTTCCCGCCCACTTGACTTTCTGGTGATTGCCGACCATTCAGATGGTATGGGGCTTATCGACGACCTGAGAGCTGCTTCTCCAGATGTTACGCGCTACGAGCAGGGAGCGCGCTGGGCCAAGGGGCTTAGTGCCGGTGGCCAGACTGCGGTCAACACATCGTTAGATCTGATCACCAACTTTGCACAGGGCACGGTAGATCAGGAGCTGATGGCCACCTATTCGCCCGGTTCAAAGATCTATGCGTCAGTGTGGGATAAAGTTGTGCAGGCCGCAGAAGACTACAACGAACCTGGCCGGTTCACCGCGATGATCGGATTCGAGTGGACCTCGCTGATCAAGGGAAACAACCTGCACCGCAACGTACTGTTCCGGGATAACGGAGACAAGGCAAGGCGGGTTGTCCCCTATACGACCTATGCTCCAATCGGCAGCACCGATCCGCTAGACCTTTACAAGTGGATGGAGGATTACGAGCAGAAGACTGGCGGATCAGTACTGGCAATTGCACACAATGGCAATCTGTCGAACGGAATGATGTTTCCCATTGATGCCCAGTACACGGGTCGCAAGTTGGACGCCGCCTATGTCGAGCAGCGCGACAAATGGGAGAGGTTGTATGAGGCGACCCAGATAAAGGGTGATGGCGAAGCGCATCCGCTCCTGTCGCCAGATGATGAGTTTGCTGATTATGAGACCTGGGACGCAGGCAACCTCGATCTCACCGAAGCGAAAACAAACGACATGCTGGCTCGCGAATACGCACGTGAAGCATTGAAAAGCGGACTCGCACTGGAGGCCAAGCTCGGCACCAATCCCTACAAGTTCGGCATGGTGGGATCGACCGACAGCCACACGGCGCTCGCCACTGCGCAGGAAGATAATTTCTTCGGCAAACACTCCGGAGCTGAGCCTTCGCCTGAGCGTATGCTGCATCCCTTTGTCAAAACCGATAAAGGTGCCATCGAGGGGTATGAAACCGTAGCATCCGGCCTTGCGGCTGTATGGGCTAAAGAAAATACACGTGAGTCACTCTTTGACGCCATGGAACGCAAGGAGGTTTACGCCACCACCGGATCACGCATGGCTGTGCGTTTCTTCGGCGGCTGGGATTACACTGAAGCTGATCTGAACAGTCGCCAGCCGGCCTTCCGTGGTTATGAGAAAGGCGTCCCCATGGGGGGTGATCTGCAACCATCCAAGGGCAAGGGTGCACCCACCTTCATGGTCTATGCGTTGCGTGACCCGATTGGCGCCAATCTCGATCGTATCCAGATTGTGAAAGGTTGGCTTGACACCAAAGGTAAAAACCCATGAAAAGGTCTACGATGTCGCCTGGTCCGGTGATCGGAAACCAGATGCCAAGGGCAAGCTGCCACCGGTGGGCAATACAGTGGATGTGAAAAATGCAAACTGGACCAATTCCATCGGCAACTCAGAGCTTGGTACTGTGTGGACTGACCCGGGTTTTGATCCAAATCAGTCGGCCTTCTATTATGCGCGGGTAATAGAGATCCCAACACCACGCTGGGTCGTGTATGACGCCTTCCGCCTTGGCGTTGAGATTCCGAAGGAGGCCAAGAAGATCCACCAGGAACGCGCCTATACCTCGCCTATCTGGTATTCGCCGAACAAATAAAACGGTCTGACCAATGCTGAAAAGCTGGCTGCGCGAGCCCCTGTTGCATTTTCTGCTGATAGGGGCCGTGCTCTTTCTCCTTTATTACCTGCAAAACGACCTGAACGATGAAGATCTCGTCGCTGACAGTAATCGCATTGTCATCAGTGGTGCGCATATCGATCGGTTGGTCACGATGTGGGAAAAGCGGCGGCAGCGCCCGCCGATACCGAGTGAACTCGAAGGACTGATCGAGCATCGGATTCGTGAGGAAGTATTGAACCGTGAGGCCTTGTCCATGGGGCTGGACAAGGATGACAGTGTTATACGTCGCCGCCTTGCGCAAAAAGTGGAATTCATTTTTGCAGACATCGCCGCACAGGCGGAGCCGACTGATACGCAGCTGGTAGACTACCTGAATGCAAACCCCGAGAAGTTCGAGATACCTGGGCGTATCAGCTTCGTGCAGGTCTATTTCAATACCGATAAACGTGGTGAGCAGGGACACAGAGATGCCGGCAAGCTAATGGCCAAGCTTATGCAGCCTGGTTCCTACATCGACATCGGATCGGTTGGGGATGTATTCATGTTTGGCCAACAGCATGAGCATGTGACGGAACAAGATGTTTCACGCCTGTTCGGTGAGGGGTTTTCTAAAGAACTCTTTAACCTCCCTATAGGAGGCTGGCAAGGTCCCATTTCATCCAGTTACGGCTCACACCTGGTACGTATCGCAAGTAAGACACTATCTGCCCAGCCGGATCTCGAAGCGGTACGTGACAAGGTGCGTATTGAATGGGAAGCTGAGCAACGCCAGCAGATGGATGAGTCCTTCTATCAAAGCCTGCGCCAGCGCTACGAGATTGTCATCGAAGACAGGATTGAAGCTGAATGATTATGCTGCGGCAGATCGCCATTTCACTGCTTCTGTTCTGTTTGAATGGCACCTCTGTCGCCGATGAGATTCGGCCGGGCTACCTGCAACTGAAAGAAACCGGCCCTGATATTTTCTCAGTTATCTGGAAGGTCCCAGCCAAAGGCGAGAAAAAACTTGGCCTGGATGTAGAGTTACCGGCTAACTGCAGAGATCAGACACGACCCAATACTCAGCTGGTCAATAGTGCTTACATACAGCGCTGGATCGTTGCCTGCGAAGAGGGGCTGGTGGATAAGGAAATTTCTATTTCGGGCCTGAAAACGACCAATACCGATGTGTTGTTACACATGGAATTCAGTGATGGCAGGTCAGAGTCTGCTCACCTGATACCCACCCGTCATACGTACCAGGTTCCCGCCAGCTCAT
>JBDLIZ010000599.1:0-3938 GCA_039714615.1 Pseudomonadota bacterium
ACGCCTGGATAAATCAAGCCGACAATTCTCGGAATTCACACCTGCTCCTGACAAGCCCAATTGGTCTTTTGACTGAAACAATCATCACCCGGGCAAAATCATAAAGGCACTAAGGAGATAATTAACGTAGGAACCACCGCTCTTTTGCGTACCAGGATGGAATCCTGCCCACCAATTAAATCCAATCAGCACACAAACAAACAGCGGGACATTCAAGGCATTTTTAGTTGGACAAATAATTTGAGATCAGGTCTCGAACCAATACAGCTTGTCACTGCGCCGGGCAGTTAAGCCCGACAGACTCCTGGTTATAAATTATCAGAACATTGGGTTCCGACTACTCCGGCTTGGGTTTTATCGCCTGAATTGTGATCAATACCTGATAATCAGGATCATAATAGTCGAGTTCCTTGTTGTCCAACTCCTCCGCAGCCAACCCGTATAGAAATGATGTTGCAGCCAGAACATTTCCATATCCTTGCACATTGACAAACCGGGGAGGAAAAAATTCACCGAATAATTTCTCCGCCGAGTCAACCGTCATTCTCCAATAGACGCACCAAGGATCCCTTCCCTTTCGCCGGCCGATTTTGCTCATTCCGTGAGTCGATACCAGTAGCACTCCACCTGGCTTCAAAATCCTGTACAAGTGACGAATAGCTGCCCGCTGATCGTATATCATCTGCAGCGTGTGGGTCAGTATGATGCAATCGAATGTATTCGATGGAATGGCGTCCGCCTTGGTGATATCAGCGACGATAGTGGCCTGGGGATTGCCGGGTTCTACATGGAGTACATCACTCTTGCTAACCCGGTCACCACCATGCTTCCTGGTGGAGTTATTGTCCCCGATCTCCAGCACGCGACCATTAATGTATTTTTCATTGGCGGTCAGGAACTTTTCGATGTAATAACGATCAAGCGGTGCCCCCCTATCCACACCAAATTTCTCGCTGATTGGGGTTAACCTCCGCAATTCCCCAAATTTTATTTTGCCAATACGCGGGGCTGATCGCCTCTTTTGATACCGGTCATAGTGTGACCTTAACCAGCTACGAACTGATCGCGGCATGGTATGCCTGGCTGCATTTTTCACGAAAGACATCATCGGTTTTTCTGTCATGAGCGCATTTTAAGCCGTTGAACCCGACTCATCCACCTTTGGCAGCGTTGAAAACGCTGTATTGGCAAGTCTATCCTGAACCGGTCTATCAGTGTTTAAAAGCAATCCAGCCGGCAAAATTCATCCACCGCCAAAAACACTCGATCTCCTCAAAACCTGACGATCGTAACAATTCCTCATTCCACGCAGCAGTAACCGGAACAAGCTTACCTTCCAGGGAAAGTTTTTTCCTCCTGATCTCGTCGTCGTTGTACCCATTCTCGAATTTCAACGCGTGATATTGATCCACCAGCAATTCATCCATGGTGGCACTGGAACCCAGCACTTTCTCGACGAATATAAATACCCCTTTCCCCTCCGTGTGCTCGTAAATACGTTTCAGGATATGTGCGCGGTACTCAATGGGGGTAAATTGAACCATAAAGACCGCCATTGTTACACTCGCACTGACCTGGGGATAGTCTTTCCGCAGGTCCAGATCATTGATCTCGACGATGCCTCTACGAATATATTCTTTAAACCTGTCTTTTGAGGCCTCCAGCATAGGCGGACTCACCTCTACACCGATATACCGGTTACTTTCACCAAAATGGTCTACCAGTGGCGCCAATGCCTCACCACGACTACAACCGAGATCCACGATGCTTGTGCCTGGCTGTACGAACTTGCATGCAACATCAAAACATGTTTTTCGCATTACGTCGTATTGGGGAATCGATCGGCGCAGCATGTCATCGAATACCTTGGTGACTTGCGCGTCGAATTCCCAACTATTCGGCGCATAACCCGTATCTCTATCTGCACGGTTCGCAGACACTGCACCCTTGTTTTCCTCTTTCATTCTCAACCTCTTCTTTGCTTGCATTCTGATTTTAATATTCCTGCTGTGTGTACTATATCCCTCTTTCTCACATAATCACAAAATGAATCCCGTTCTTTCCTGTTATACTGTTATGTTTCGCGGTGATAAATCAACCTCAGTGGAAGACAGCAGCTTCCACCTGTGGCAAACCGGATAAGACCTGCCTGTTCGGCGAAGCAGGACCAATCCATACTACCCAGTGTGCCGCCCCAGGCGGCGAAAGGGTGATCATGCCTCCACCTTCAATCGTTTCTTCCCTTGCCCACCTGCTCTGTGCGATGTCCAGCCATTTCATGGCGTACTGTCCAGTGGTATCGGAAAGGTCTAGATCCACCGACCCGCCATTGGGAAAGTACACGGCGTATTGCCTCCGGGGGATATAACTCAGATAGGCCTCGTTATCGCTCCGATTGGAAAGCAATCGGCTCCTGGAATCCGGCACGGCATTAAAGAAGTCCAGATCAGCCATCAGCAGACGCATACTTTCTATATGCGCCCGGGCCTTCTGACCCAACCCCAGACCGTAGGGTGGACGATGGAAGCGGCTGGAGGCCGAGCCACCCATGATGTTGCGCCAGAAACTCTCGGTGGCGTGACGATCCGTGAATCCCTTCCAGGTGCTCGTGTCGGCCCCATATATCTTGACATGGTTAATGGGGCGTGGCTCTTCTGCCAGGTAGTGGTAGACAAACTGAAGATTATCCCAGTTTTGCTGGCCCATTTTTGCGCTATTCTGCGAGGCCTCGAAAAACGAAAAGACGTCCGGCCGCTCCAGAGATGTCTGCTGCTGTGGTTTCTTCATATCGGTCTCCCAGTACATCTCGGTGGTCTCTGCTTTCCTGTACACCGCCGCAGCCTTGTTCTTGATGTACTCCGACCAGTACCAACCCCATTCAGATGAATAATTCGGGTGGATTTCATTGGTCATACAATACAGCACGTGGCCATACCGGAGCGAATGGAACAGCAGCTTGTCAACGTACTTGTGTTGGTAGGCCAGCAAGAGACTGTCGTTGTTCAGCCCGGGCACCGTTAAGAAGAAATCGTGTGCCACCTTGCCGATATTGCCATAGGAATCCTTGAGGGTCGTGCTGGACTCGCTGTAGCTGATATTGTTGGCCGCACGCCAGGGATTCTTCTCCCAACGTTTTTTGTTGAAGTCGTGAAAGGCCCAGACCTCGATCTGGACGATAATGTTGCGGTCCCGGGTGAGCTTCAGCATCTTCTCAAAACGGTTCCAGTACTCATCGTTCCACTGATCAAGGTCGTATTTTCCATTGGACAGCTTCTTGAACGGCTGTATCTCAAAGCCCTTGCCGCTGCGCGAGCTCATGGTGTTCCGAATGTAGTTACCGCCCACACTCAAAAGCAAGTCGAGGTGCTCCACGATGTCCGGTATCTGAAAGAGACTATCATCCTTGGTGCCGCCCAGGAGCAGTACAGGCTCGCCCTTGTATTGCCAGTAACGCGGGTTTGCCTCGTAGGGCTGTACGTGGCTTGCATCCTGGGCGACCGCGATTTCCAGTCCCAATCCCGCACAACCTGCCACTACGAGAACCACACACAACCCAAGCCTGACAGACCTACAAATTCCCACGAAGTATTCCCCTTCTATTGATTGATTCTCGCGAAATGGGTAGGGTATGCGCACACCATCCTACGCCAACATAGAGAGATTGAGTGAGTTTACGAGCAATATCAAAAACAATGAAGGCAACCTCTCCAGTGTTTATCATCGGAGCACCACGGAGTGGAACCAGTATACTTTATCGCACCTTGCAGAAGCACTCATCCTTCAAGTCCCGGGAAGAAAACTTGCAGGAGACAAAGCTGCTGAACTACGCCAACTGTTCTCATGTTTTCAAGGGTAATGAGCCCAAGGCCTTGTTTCATTACATGCTGAATGATCAGCGGTACTACCAGCAGTTCCTCGACAGCATCCGACCAATTCAA
>JBDLIZ010000600.1:0-3932 GCA_039714615.1 Pseudomonadota bacterium
GTATTCACTGCGTGTCCTGCAACCGCGCCCCAGATACGCCCGGTACTTATGGAGAATCTCAGCCGTCAGAGTAGCTGAGTATCAGGGGTAATCAGGTAACTGTAAGTCCAGTGTGGGCTCACCATCCGGGACAAAGGTCAGATAGCCGACCTGCTCACCTCTTGCCTGAACCTTAGAGAGATGTTTCTCCACCTCCTCGCAGGTCCGATCCGGAGGGTAGAATTCACGCGGGAGAATCTCAGTGGTACGGGTTGGGCCTACCTGACAATAGACGCAGGAATAGGAACAGGCCTTGGGTGGAATATTGTTAATACCCAGACTGCGCCCGAGACGGCGTGAAGGTACAGGACCAAAGATCAACATGTCAGTATCTATTCCATTACTTGTTACAATCCTCACCTTTTTCCGACTAAAACACTATGATATTCATCAATGCAATGCTCGGGATATTTTCACCGGACTGTAGTGGCCGATGGGGCCCGTTCACGCATTTTAACCGCGGATAACTCGCACGGCACTCTGCAGCAAACGTGAAAAGTGGATTTAATCGACCGAACTACGCTGCACAATGTCAAGATAAGCCTTGATCATTTCATACGTGTTGACCTGTCCGATCAGGCGTTCCCGCCCATCCACTACCGGTAACTCGTTGATGCCTTCCTTGATCATGAGTCTCGCCATCTCCCCCAGTGTCGTCTCTCCAGTAACCCGGATCGGTGGTGAAATCATGAGATCCGCCGCGGTTTGTGCACCTATCTTTGGAATGTAGGCGTCATACAGGTTCTTGCTATGTTCGACAATGGCGTTATACGGAAACAGATACTCCACTACCGAGTTCATGCGCACTACGCCAAGCAGGTGGTCTTCATCATCTACAATATAGACCTGTCGAGTGCGCAAGTCTTCGATCATTTTCGCCAACACGTCCCGCAGGGGCGCCCCTGCGGGGAAGGATGCAGGATTCTCCACCAGTAGGTGATGGATATCTTTGACTTGCAGGTCGCCTAAAAGTATGTTTGATTTCATATTGGGATCCTCGATAGTCCGGATTGGCATATACCCCGTTTCAATATCTCTTTCTTCCGTACGCAGCCCCCTGGGACTCGAACAGTAGATTTTTACATCTCGACCTCAGCTCGAACTTGGGTCCACACAGGCGGCAGTCCAGGTATCCACAGCCAAATTTCCACACCGTTTCCGGTTCCGCCTCAAAACGGATCCAAGGTGCGATCAACCTTACAACGTTACTGAGAACCAAACAAATGAGCGATATTTTCTTAATTTCCTTTATGCTTTCTGAGTAGTAACCCTGTTATCAGATTTTGTTCCATGGATCGTATTTGAAACAGCAGCAAGCAAACAAATGCCGATTCAACAGTACCTATCGAGAAAAGGTCTTGTTGAAAGATGGTACACAAGTCACCCTGCGTCTGGTAATGCCGGCAGACAAACTGCTTTTGGCGCATGGCATGGACAATTTTTCACCCGAATCGCGTTATCACCGTTTTTTAGGCGCGAAAAACGCTCTCAGCGATGCTGATCTTCACTACCTGACTGAAATCGACGGCGTGGATCATTTTGCTCTCGGTGCCCTGGTTCAACCAAATGAAGGAATCGGAGTAGCCCGTTATGTTCGGTTTGGCGAAGACCACAAGGTGGCAGAACCTGCCATAGCCGTACTTGATGCCTATCAAAACAAGGGGCTGGGACGATTCCTGTTCACGAGATTGATGGCAGCTGCCAGAGAACGGGGAATTCAGCGTTTTCATGGCAGCATGTTATCGGATAACAAACCAATGAAGAGCCTCTTACACGCCGTTGGACATAAAATCTGTTTAGAATACAAAGGTCCCATAGTCGAATTTGAGATGCCGATTGACAAGTAGGAGTATGCAATACAAAGACTATTACAAAACCTTGGGTGTGGAACGGAATACCAGCCAAAGCGATATTAAAAAGGCCTATCGCCGCCTGGCGAGAAAGTACCATCCTGATGTGAGCAAAGCACCGGATGCCGAAGCGCGTTTTAAAGAGGTCGGTGAGGCATACGCGGTCCTGAAGGACCCTGAGAAACGCGCGGCGTATGACCAGTTGGGAAGTCAGTGGAAGACCGGTGAGCAGTTCCGGCCGCCTCCCGACTGGAATGCTGGTTTTGAGTACAGTGGCAGTTTCTCTGGCGTGGATGCCGCTGCATTCAGCGACTTTTTCGAAACCCTGTTTGGCGCCCGGGGTCGGACAAGCGCTGAAGGGCCGGCAGCGGGATTTCATCCCCATCGCCAGGACACTCATGCGAAAATCCTGATCAACCTTGAAGAATACCCGGTTGCCTCGGGGCCTTTACCGCTGTATCACTCTATTCTCATCGCAACCTGAGCTTCGGTGCCCTGCTGGCGATTCATTATCTGGATGCTTACCTGAATATCAATGAATGGATCCAGGACAACCTTTTCCTGGTATTTCTGATTGCTGTGCTGATGGGCATCATTCCTGAATCGGGTCCGCATCTGGTATTTGTCACCCTGTTCGCCCAGGGCACGATTCCCTTTTCGATACTGCTGGCCAGTTCCATCGTGCAGGATGGCCACAGCACCCTCCCCCTGCTTGCAGTATCCGGGCGCGCCTTTATCTGGCTTAAGCTGGTGAATATCGCGTTTGGTCTTTTACTGGGACTCGTAGGGCTGTATGTGTTGCCTTGATCTCTAAGAATAGATCGACATTCGCAATAAACCTGGAACCAACCTGTCGCTGCTGAGTCAGTGAAGCTTTATCAGGTCAATTTTTTGTCCCGGTTTGACAATTGTTACAGACGCGCCCAGCTGTGTTTGTAGTCTCTCCGCCAAGGAATCCATGGCTGCCGGTTCGCCATGCACCAAAAATAGCGGAGGGCGCTTTTCAAAATGACCATACCATGCCAGCAGGCCCGACTGGTCGGCATGAGCGGACAGACCACCCACGGTATGGATCTGAGCCGCAACACGAATGGTTTCGCCCCACAGGCGGATGTGGCGTGCACCATCAACTAAGGCACGGCCTGTAGTCCCCTGAGCCTGAAAACCGCTAATGATGACGTGGCAGTCCTTACGCCAGACATTATGTTTGAGATGGTGTTTGATCCGGCCACCGGTACACATCCCACTGCCTGCTATGATGATGGCTCCAGAGCGGACCCGGTTCAGCTGCATGGACTGGTTGGACGTTCGGCTGATATGCAGATTGGGCAGCAGCGCTTGTGCCTTATTGCGACGCCAAAGCTCAGCCGCCTCCCGGTCGTAAAGTTCGCTGTGCCTTACATAAACCTCGGTGGCCTGGATGGCCATAGGGCTGTCCAGGAATATCTGCCAGCGGCCCACGTCCCACTCCCGGTAGTATTTGGCGAACATGTAGAGGAGTCTCTGGCTTCGCCCCACGGCAAAGGCTGGGATGAGGATATTTCCCCTGCCATTGCCTACGGCCTCCACGATCTCCCTGACCTCCTTCCAGGTCTCCTCCCAGGGACGGTGCAAACGATCACCGTAGGTGCTCTCCATCAGAACCAGGTCGGCTTCCTCAATTAATGAAGGGTCACGGAGAATGTGTGCCCCCCGGTGGCCGAGGTCACCACTGAACACCAGCTTGTGTGTGGCATCACCCTCTGTCAGCCACAGTTCTACCATGGCGGAGCCCAGGATATGGCCTGCATCTCGCAAGCGCAGGCGCACACCCGGCAGGATCTTGCGCTCAATATCGTAATCCATTGCCTTGAACTGATGCATGGCGGTCTTGACATCCGCTTCGGTGTAGAGGGGATCGACCGGCGGCAGTCCCTTGCGCTCACGTTTGCGATTGGCCCATTCAGCCTCCTTCTCGCTCAGGAAGGCCGAATCCTTGAGCATGATGCGGCATAGGTCGCGACTGGCGCTGTGCGTATATATTGGGCCGCGAAAACCTGCCTT
>JBDLIZ010000601.1:0-3927 GCA_039714615.1 Pseudomonadota bacterium
CTCCACCCCCCTGATGTTCAGCCCTTTGCCTGCTAATAGATTGGTAATCTTTTGCTGCAAGCCAGGATCCAGCTCTCCACTGGAATGAGAAACCTGCACCGCAGGATCTTCCGGATAGAGATTGGGCAAGGCATAAAACCCGCTCAATAGCAAAGACACCAGGATCAGCAGATTTTTCCACCAGGGATATTGATTCATCATCATAACCGGTGCTCAGGTTCTTGTGTTTGAGAGACTGGATCGTGCACGAGTGTGATCGAACTATTTGTCAGGAATGGCTCAACCTGTCCTGGTCGCACCATGGCCGAACCGGCACTTACAACGACAGGGCATTACCGGCGAGTCCCTCCCCTGCCGGGTGGGCAGGCGCATCAAGCCCCTTTGATCGTGCCCTTAGGCATGATCGTGGCCACGGCACCCTTCTGGACCTTGACCGCCACGCCTTGCGAAACCTCAATCTGGATAAAACTATCGCCTACCTCGGCAATCTTGCCAAGCATGCCGCCATTGGTTACCACTTCGTCACCTTTGGTTAAGGACTCGATCAGCTGCTTGTGTTCCTTGGCCCGCTTGGATTGAGGGCGGATAATCATAAAGTACATGATCAGAAAAAAAATACCGATCATGATGAAAAAACTAAAATCCATACCGGGCGGCGCCGCGCCCTCTTGCGCTAGTGCATCAGTGATAAAAAAACTCATGGATGAAAAACTCCTCCGCTGAAAATTGACTAAAGAATGCGAACGAAACAATATGTACAGATGGCGCAAGATTAATGGTTTGTATTCAAGGCGCGACCATAGGCGCATAGCCTAGCTATGTAACTATTGTCAACACGCCGAAGACGAGCCAGATGTAAAAGTTATCTCGGTAGCATTCCAGAATTGAGCCGGATAAAACGTCGTATTATGACACAATCTGTGGCTTTGATGCGCGTGCGGCATAAAACTCAGCAACAAATCCTGCATAGCGATCCGCCTCTATGGCCTGGCGGATCTCTTTCATGAGCTGCTGATAATAATAAAGATTATGCAAGGTATTGAGCCGCGCCCCCAGAATCTCCCGGCATTTGTCCAGATGCCGTAGATAGGCACGAGAATAATGTCTACAAGTATAACAATCACATAGCTCATCCACCGCTCGGGTATCGTTGGCGTAACGGCTGTTACGGATACGCAGCAGACCCGTGCGAGTGTACAGAAAACCGGTACGCGCATTGCGCGTGGGGATCACACAATCGAACATGTCGATACCCCGCCTGACGGCCTCCACGATATCCTCGGGTTTGCCCACCCCCATCAAATAGCGGGGTTTTCCATTGGGCATATGATCCATCAGCTGATCCAGAACATGTAATCGCTCCTGCTTATCCTCCCCCACGGACAGACCGCCAACGGCATAACCATCGAATCCGATATCTTTGAGACCCTGCAGCGATTCATGGCGCAATTTACCATATATCCCCCCCTGCACGATGCCGAACAAGGCCGCGGGGTTTTCAGCATGCGCCATCTTGCTGCGCCGTGCCCAGCGCAATGAGAGGGCCATGGAATCCCTGGCCTGTTGTTCAGTTGCCGGGTATGGGGTGCATTCATCGAATATCATGACGATATCGGCACCGAGATCTCGCTGAACCTGCATTGACCGCTCAGCATCCAGATAGACCTCCACACCGTCCACGGGCGAACGAAATGTCACTCCTTGCTCGTTGATCCGGCGCCGCTTAGCCAGGCTGTACACCTGAAACCCGCCGGAATCCGTGAGTATCGGTCCTTGCCAGTGCATAAAACCATGCAGACCGCCATGGGCCCGAATAACCTCAACACCGGGTCGCAGCATGAGATGAAAGGTATTCCCCAGAATGATCCGAGCCCCCGTATAGCTCAACTCCTCCGGGGTCATCGCCTTGACCGTGCCATAGGTGCCCACCGGCATGAAAGCGGGGGTGTCTACAACACCCCGATCGAATATCATCCGACCTCGACGCGCATGGCCGTCTCGCTTGAGTAATTGAAACTCCACTACTTTATACCCATGACGGATGGGTTTTCAGGAATGCAGAGTGCGTCGAGTTTGTCGTCGAGCAAGACGGAACGCGTAAGTCATAGTCTTTACTATGGCTTTCGTGTGCCAACGCCGCTATACGGCAAAGGCGGCGTGCTATGTAACCGGAAAATTCATTCGTCATGGGTACATATCCACGTCTGCTTGCCGAGTAATCAACATCGCATCGCCATAACTGTAAAAACGGTAACGCCTGTTCACCGCATGTCGATAGGCACTCATCACCCGGGCGTAACCAGCAAACGCGCTGACCAGCATCAATAGCGTAGATTCGGGAAGATGGAAATTAGTAATCAACATATCGACAACCCGAAATCGAAACCCAGGGGTAATGAATATGCATGTATCACCCTGGTACGGTTTGAGGTGGCCATCGACCGCCACGCTCTCCAAGGCACGAACCGTGGTCGTCCCTACCGCCACCACCCGACCACCGCGCTCACGGCATTGGGCAACGGCATCGCAAACCTGGTGGCTTAAACTGAAATACTCCGGATGCATCCGATGCTTACTGATCTCGGTACTACGTACGGGTTGAAAGGTACCCGCCCCTACGTGCAGGGTGATAAAGGCACTGTGCACCTGCATTTGCGCTAACGCGGCGAGCAGCGCCTCATCGAAATGCAAACCGGCAGTGGGTGCCGCCACCGCTCCGGGGTGACGTGCGTAAACGGTCTGGTAGCGCGCCCGATCCTCATCCTGATCGGGTCGATCGATATAAGGAGGCAAGGGAATGTGTCCATAGGCTTGAAGTAGATCCGACACCGGACGCCGATCCAGAATCTCGAGTTCATAAAACTCACCCTGGCGATCGACCACCCGAAGCCTGAGATCTTCCTCTAGAAACAACGTCCCTCCAGGTTTAAGTGGTTTACTCGCCCTGATCTGAGCCAACAAATACTGATCGCCGAGCAGACGTTCGATCAATACCTCTACCCTACCCCCGGTGGATTTTTTACCATACAATCTTGCCGGAATCACCCGCGTATTGTTAAACACCAGTAGATCACCGGATCGCAGCTCAAACGGTAACTCTGCGAATCGACGATCCTCAATGTTGCCGGTTTCCCCGTTCAGACATAGCAAACGACTCGCACTGCGTTTAGGCAAGGGATACTGCGCGATCAGCTCAGGGGGTAATTTATAATGGAAGTCACTTGTCTGCATGGGGCGAGTATTATACCCATGGCGGGTGAGCATATAAGTAACGCACCGGTATTTCTACGACAGTGGCGCACTTTAGTTCCGGAAAACCCATGTGCAGTAGCAAAATATTGCTCAGGAATGACTCGAGATCGGAAAGCCATTTCGGTAATCGATGCTTGCGAATCCCTGGGTTTTCGTTAAACTTGACGATCCCTAGCCGGGGTGGCGGAACTGGTAGACGCGCCAGACTCAAAATCTGGTGGTGGTAACACCGTGAGAGTTCGAGTCTCTCTCCCGGCACCATATAGAAATCAATAGGTTATGGAAGATCTACGGTTGGCATGAGAAGTGCGGATAATCGTTTGGGACAACAGGCGAGCTAAAAAAGCGGTTTTCAGTAGTACACGGGGATGTTTCAGCCGGTGATGATCTGCCGGTAACTGCGCCGTCAACTCTGGAAAGCGACACCTGTTCTGTTTTAGTCGCAACTTGTCCTGACACAGACAGCGTCAGCTTGCGAATGGCCGCAAACGTTAAGGGTTGTTAGATGCCTGCCCCTGAAGTGAGGTCAAGATGTTTTGGAAGCATTCGCCGGGCAGGCGTCTAACAAGCCTTAACGAAGGGGCTATTCAGGCGAGACCAAATATGACACTGTCTGTAAACTCGGGGCTGAACTACTGCACCTGAATAGCAGATCACCCACCCCGAGCTGTTCAC
>JBDLIZ010000602.1:0-3922 GCA_039714615.1 Pseudomonadota bacterium
GAACCGTACCCACAATACCCAACCCATCATGTTGGCTGCTGGTGTGGCCGTGTGGCGGGTGTGGATTGCCAGTGGTGGTTGTCAGCCGGCATTGATGGCGGGTCATAGCTTTGGGGAATATACGGCATTAGTTTGTTCTGGCGCACTTGATTATACCGACGCCCTGCCTTTAGCTCAGCAACGAGGGCAGCTGATGCAATCCGCGGTGCCAGAGGGCCAAGGGGCCATGGCTGCCATTCTGGGTCTGAAGGATCACCAAGTGGTTGAGATATGTGAAAGTGCAGCCGAGGATCAAGTGGTCGCGGCGGTAAATTTCAATTCCCCTGTTCAGGTGGTCATTGCCGGGGATAAGGCGGCCGTGGAACGGGTCTTGCACTTGGCTTCTAAGGCGGGCGCTCGACGGGTCATCCCCCTGGCGGTCAGTGTTCCTGCGCATTGCCGGTTGATGGCGAGCGCCGCTCGGAAACTTGCTGAATCACTCGCCAAAATAACTTTCAAACCGCCTAAGATTCCTGTATTGCACAATGTCGATGTCAAGACCCATACCGATGCGAATGAGATCAGGGAGGTATTGGCCCAGCAGTTGGAGCATCCCGTTCGTTGGACTGAAACCATCCAGACCATGGATTCTCAAGGGGTGAACCTTATCTTGGAGATGGGGCCTGGAAAAGTGCTCACTGGGCTCAACAAACGCATCGAGCGAAAACTCAAGGCCCTGTGCGTGCAGGACCCTGCCGGGTTAGAGATGGCACTGCAATACTGTGAGGATACACAATGAATCTGGAAGGTGAAGTTGCACTTGTGACGGGTGCTAGCCGGGGGATTGGCCAGGCTATCGCGCGAAATTTGGGTGAGCAAAAGGCGGTTGTCATCGGTACGGCAACCACAGAGCGAGGGGCGCAAGGCATCACTACCGATCTTTTGGAACATGGCTACCAGGGCAGGGGATTGGCCCTCGACGTCACCGAGCCGGAATCGGTTAGCCGAGTGGTGAAAACCATCAATGACGAGTTTGGGCCCATTACGATCTTGGTCAATAATGCCGGCATTACCCGAGACAATCTGGTAATGAGAATGAAGGCCGAAGAGTGGGATATAATCATCGATACCAACTTGAATTCCATATTTCGCCTGACCAAGGCCTGTATGCGGGGTATGATGAAGGCGCGGCGTGGGCGCGTGATCAACGTGGCGTCCGTAGTCGGGTTGCTCGGGAACCCCGGGCAAAGCAATTATGCCGCGGCCAAGGCCGGAATGATCGGTTTTGCTAAATCGTTGGCCAGGGAGGTAGGGACCAGGGGTATTACAATCAATACCGTGGCTCCTGGGTTTATCGATACCGATATGACACGGTCCTTGCCTGAAGCGCAGCGCAAGGCGCTGTTGAGCCAGATTCCTTTAAACCGTCTGGGTCAGGTCGAAGATGTGGCCAATGCCGTGGCATTTCTGGCCTCCGCGGGAGCGGCCTATATTACGGGTGAGACATTGAATATCAACGGCGGGATGTATATGCCCTAGGAGTCCGACAGGCTCCTAGAGCACTAGAATGCGGATCTCTGGCAGGTATTGATTTACTTTTCTGTGGTGGGGTTTTTCAACATTCGAAGCCCTCTTAACTAACGGTGGATTGACGGAAGCGTTTTCACTACAATACCGTCCCTTGTGGGCCAGCCGATATCAGTCATCCATGGCGGGGCGATCATGAATCCATTGGACCTTATTAAGTGTGACTACATTCCCTTGCGGAGAGGATATTTAGACTATGAGTAACATCCAAGAACGCGTCAAGAAAATCGTCGTAGAACAATTAGGGGTAAGCGAGGACGAAGTGACTGAAAAAGCCTCGTTTGTAGAGGATCTTGGTGCGGACTCACTTGATACCGTGGAACTCGTAATGGCCCTTGAAGAGGAATTCGAATGTGAGATTCCCGATGAAGAGGCGGAAAAAATCACCAAGGTTCAGGATGCGATAGATTACGTCGTGGCCCACTCGGATTAGGTTTCAAAATAAAAACATATTCTTTCCGGGTTCGAGGTTGAAAATTTGCGACAATAAGGTGCGGACTTGTCTAAAAGGCGTGTAGTAATTACTGGTTTAGGTGTTGTTTCCCCGGTCGGCTCCAGTGTGGAAACGGCCTGGGGAAATATTCTGGCTAGCCGTAGCGGAATCAGCAAAATCGATGTTTTCGATGCGAGCACATTTTCAGTGCGGATCTCGGGTGCGGTAAGGGATTTTAATGCCGATGACTATATCAAGCCTAAAGAACAGAAAAAAATGGATCCCTTTATCCACTATGGCATTGGTGCCGGTGTGCAGGCCATTAAGGATGCGGGGTTAGAGGTTACCGATGCCAATGCGTATCGAATCGGAGTAGCCATCGGCTCTGGTATAGGGGGGCTACCGGGAATCGAAAAGAGTTTTGGGGAATTTCTCAAAAGAGGTCCACGCAGGATCTCCCCTTTCTTTGTTCCCAGTAATATCATCAATATGGCCTCGGGCAATCTATCCATCATGTACGGTATGAAAGGCCCGAACATCTCTATAGTGACGGCCTGTTCCACTGGGACCCACAATATCGGCGAAGCGGCACGCATGATCGTTTACGGGGATGCGGATGTCATGGTGGCCGGTGGTGCTGAAATGGCTACCTGTCATCTGGGGATCGGCGGGTTTGCAGCTGCACGAGCATTATGTGCCTCTCATAATGATGATCCAGAAACGGCCAGCCGTCCCTGGGACAAAGACCGTGACGGATTCGTGCTGGGTGACGGAGCTGGGGTTTTGGTGCTGGAAGAATATGAATGCGCCAAGGCCCGCGGAGCAGAAATCTATTGTGAACTCGTCGGTTTCGGCATGAGCAGTGATGCTCACCATATGACTCAGCCTGCTATAGGTGGAGAGGGTGCGGTACGCTGTATGCAAAATGCATTACGAGATGCACAATTAAACATCGATGATGTTGATTATATCAACGCCCATGGAACATCTACACCGGCAGGTGACCAGGCGGAAACCATCGCCGTAAAGCGAACATTCGGCGAACACGCCTATAAACTCGCCGTCAGTTCCACCAAATCCATGATCGGGCACCTGTTGGGAGCCGCCGGCGGGGTGGAGGCCTTAGTTTCAGTATTGAGTCTGCGCGATCAGGTGATGCCTCCAACCATAAACTACAATACCCCTGACCCTCACTGTGATCTCGATTATGTGCCCAACGTTGCTCGTGAGGCAAAACTCGATGCGGTGATTTCCAACTCCTTTGGATTTGGCGGTACCAACGGCACGCTGGTTTTCCGTAAGCTATAATTGAGTTGATGGAGGTATTTTTGTCTTTTGAGTGGGGGTAGTCCATTGCCTTGCTCATGACCATCGAGATTTTACAGAACGCGTACTCGTCGTAGTTCTTGAATCTTTCTACATGCCTATCTGGATGCTGCGCCTCCGGCATGATTTTAAGTCGATGTCTATGCCTGGTCGCTGGTGCATGTCTCTGCGCCCTGGATAGGCATTATCTCCCCCCCTCCCATCCGATATTAGCCCCATAGTGCAGCTACCTTCTAGGACCTTGGTAAACGGCCGAGTAGCGAAAGAGATCTCATTGACGGATCGTGGTCTGCTGTATGGTGATGGTCTATTTGAGACCATCGCGGTGCAGAATGGGCAGGCCGAATACTTGAATTTCCATCTCAACCGTTTGCGCTTGGGTTGTAATACCTTAGGGATCGTTGCTCCCGAGGAGGGCCTTCTTAGAAAAGAAATCTCTCAGGTCTGTCATGACCTGAGATTAGTCGTGCTAAAAATAATCGTTACCCGGGGACAGGGAGGTAGAGGATATCGTCCCGATCCTTCCGCTCAGACCACCCGGATAGTGACAATCCACCCCTGGCCGGCCTATCCTGCCCGTTACCGTGATGAAGGGAT
>JBDLIZ010000603.1:0-3916 GCA_039714615.1 Pseudomonadota bacterium
TCAAATTCAATAAGATACAGAATAAACGACCCGATACTATTGTAGTTCCTAAAACCGGGAATACGAAAACCTAATAATGGCCTGGATTTCGACAGCCTACTATCAACCTCTCTGGCTTGTTCTTAATGACGACCTTTATCACAGATTTACTTCTGTTCACCATACCGATTCTCTAACACCTTATTCGGGCGAGGTTCCCAGGAGAAAACGCTTCTCACGATTGGTTTCCCGCCTATTAAACGGTAGATAGGCTTTGGTGCATTGTCCCGGCAGCTCTTTATTCATGCCGGTAGACTCACCTGGCGGAACAGGTGGTCCCATTTTCCATCCTCATGAGTAAGGACAACTCAATGAAGCGACTTTTTGTCCAGTATTATGGATAGGGACCATGTTACGGTAACACCTCCCGAGAGAATAAAAGCTGGCTGAGGATTCCTGGATAAAACGAAAATGCAAGCTCACCCAAGAAGTGCAGCAGTGGATTGTGGAATGCCTTCGCCTAGGTGCAGTCCGTGCCACCGTAGCGGCAGAAGGAGCAACTGCAGAGGATTGGGTGGTGAATCTCGACTATGATAACGGCTTACCCGTATGAATCCCCGGTCTGCGGTGGCACGTGCATGCCAGGCCGAGGATTCGAGATCCTCGCAAGCGACACGATCAAAGTGAAACGATGACATCAATAACGCGTACGAGTGAGACCGACCCCCTTCGCATTGATACAGTCAACGCCTTGGCTGGCTGGGTTGGGATGACGTTATGCCCGGGAAAAGTCCAGTCGGACGCGGCGACGGGATCGTGGTCGCGGAATCTGGCACTGGATCTTCAGACTATCCGAAAGTCTGGTGCGACCACGCTGGTCTCCCTCATGGAGGAATCTGAACTTCGGTCCCTCAAAGTCCCACCGGAAGCTTTCGCTCAGGAGTGCGAAGCTGTTGGTCTCCGATGGCACTGGTTGCCCATACCGGACGGGTCGGTTCCGGGTGAGAGCTTCGAGGATCGGTGGTTTTATTCGGGACACCGCTTGCGCCGTGCCTTGGCCGCCGGGGAAACCATCGTTCTGCACTGCAAAGGGGGACTCGGCCGCACGGGTATGATTGCCGCCCGTTTGCTGGTAGAGGCAGGCTCATCTCCGCAAGAGGCCATCTCGGCGGTGCGTGAGGCACGCTCAGGCACGATCGAGACCCGGGCTCAGGAGAGGCATGTCCACGGCGTCCGGCAACAACCCACCCGGTCAGGTGATCCAACCGATGCAGAACGCCTCCTTGGTTGCATCCTCGGCGGTGCCGTGGGGGATGCGTTCGGCTACGCGATCGAATTTCAGAGCCTGCCAGCGATTCGGAGGCGATTCGGCCCACCCGGTCTCATGGAGCCGGTGCTTCAGGATGGCAAACTAGTCGTCAGCGACGACACACAGATGACCTTGTTCACGCTTGAAGGGATCACCCGGGCAGTTTCGGAGAGGATCTCCTCGACTGATCAGATCGCGGGCTATATTCGGGAATCGTACCTGGACTGGTTCGCGACCCAGCGTACTGAGGCTCATTCGACACCCAAAGACCCACCAGCGTCCCCACTCAGGATGCACCCCTCGATGAACGTCTTGCGGGCACCTGGCAACACCTGCCTGTCGGCCTTGGCCAAGGGAGGCTGGGGGACTCCAGCCAATTCAATCAACGACTCGAAGGGATGCGGTGGGGTGATGCGAAGCGCCCCGGCGGGGCTTCTTGGTAACCATGGCCGGACCCGAGCCGAGGCATTCCAGCTTGGTCTGCTGTGCGCCGCAATCACCCACGGCCATCCAACGGGCTACCTGAGTGCGGGCTTTCTGTCGGCCGTGGTGCACGAGCTGCGTGCTGGCCGAGACCTGCGGACCGCCGTGGAGGCCTGTTTGTTGGACTTGATGGAAATGCCGGATGCGGACGAGACAGTAGCCAAACTTAAAGCCGCCCTCGCCCTCACCGAAGACCCGGCGGTGGAACCGCTCCAGGCCATCCAAAGCCTGGGCGAAGGTTGGATCGCCGAGGAAGCCCTGGCCATCGGGCTTTACGCGGTGCTCAGATCCGAGAGTTTTGCCGATGCGATCCGGCTGGCTGCCAACCATGACGGGGATAGCGATAGCACCGCCTCCATCGCGGGCCAACTTTGGGGGGCAGAACACGGTCTCGACCACATACCGCACCAATGGGTGCGGCCTCTCGACGTCTTGGAGCCCGCATTGAAGGTCTGCAGGGCGTTCTTGAATGACGCTGATTCACGAGCAAGCGAAGGCTGACCCGGGGCCTCATCGATGGGAAGGAGATGCAAGCTAACACCAGAAGCACAGCGGCGTGTGGCGGAATGCCTTCGCCTAGGGGCGGGTCGCGCCACCGCCGCGGCGGCCGCCGGCATTGGAGAGAGTACGCTCTATCGTTGGTTGGAAAGGGGCGAAGCGTCAACCAGAGGGCAATTTCGAGAGTTTTGGGAGGCTGTAAGGGGGGCGGAGTACGAAGCCGAGCTGTCTGCCCTGAGACACTGGCAGGCGGCGATGCCCAAAGACTGGCGGGCCTGCAAGGAGTTTCTGGAGCGCCGTTTTCCGGAACGCTGGAGTCTGCGACAGGATCGTGCTGGCGAGCAGCCGCCCCACCAAGTGTTCATAGTTAAAGAAGACCAATTCAGTGTAGAGGAGTGGGAGCAGATGGTCATAAGCCAGAGTCAGGAGTGACCGTCCGGATGCAACTCGTAGTAGACCCCGAGTTGCGTCGCCGCGATATTCGGCGCAACCGGTGAAAGCTGGCGCTGGTCCATGAAGTCTTGTTCGATTGAGCCGTCATTGACGACCCCAAGACCCTGTTCCCAGAGTGACAGATACGACTTACCGCGTTCAGCGGCATAGGAGGCGCCGAACACATGGGCCGCCTGATCAAGGGCGTACTCCCAGTTATTAGGGCGCATGCAGACGTTGCCGTCCGGGCCGGGTACGTGCGATAACCCGATCAGATACCGGATACTTTTGGCGTCGAGCGGGCGATAAACCGAGCAGGCCAGGGTGCCATCGGTTCGCGGTTGCAGGGCGGCGAGCAGGTGATCTTGGCGCTGAATAGTCACCAACGGCCCTTCAAGATCGACGGGCCGCAGTTCCATGAACCAATCTTCGCCTCGAACGGTCGCGGTTGCGTGCGCATCCTTAGGAGCAGTGAACTCCGCCAGCCTGTGCATCGCGGGTTCCAGCGTTCTCCAGGCGCTCCCGCCGCCGGCGCTGTGCTCCTGGAGCCAGTACAACATGTAAGCAAAGGGCAGATCACCTCCCGCCCCCAGGATGCCAAACAGCTCGCTCAAGGGTACAGGATAACTAATGTCTGGCAATTGATGCTGCTGCAGTACGTCGGCTTTCAGTTTGAGTTCAACAAATCTAGGCATCCGTTCCTCCGTGAATGACGTGTTCCCATCATGGCATTATAGGCCATTATCGGATTCTAGCGAACCTGATTAGACTCAATATCAACGCTGTGGGAGAACCCCAGAGCTGCGGGCCCAGGCGCCCAGAGGGATCTTGTGTATAGAAACGCTCAATGGCTGTTACGGCACATTCGCCCCTAGATTCATTGTAGACGATGTCATTTCGCACCTATCGAGGTACATTGAGTGGCAAGGACTCAATCCACCCTGAAGTTTTAGACTATTTTTTCTCATAAACTTCACTTCACACTGAGTACCCGGCTCTCCTAGAATGGGGCTGTCCATAGACAAACAGGATAAAGCCTCAATGAACAACCTACCCGAGACTGGCTATCTGCGCCTTTGGCAAATCATCGGCAACTCCAAGGCTGCACCCCCTATCTCGGCAATCATCCCCGACGGGAAAACGACCTGGTGGGAAGGTGTCAAAACAGGGCGCACTCCCAAACCGGGGAAACAGGGACCGCGCTGCACCGCCGTT
>JBDLIZ010000604.1:0-3915 GCA_039714615.1 Pseudomonadota bacterium
CGGTTTCCTCCCTCGAGGCTTATCAGACGCCTGCCCGCTGAGGGCTCGTGTGTACTGAACTGCTTGCTGCTGGGGGCAGGCATCTGACAACCCTTAACACAACCAGCCATTCATAATCTGACACTGTCTGTCAGGTCGGAATCAGACTAATACAGCTAATCAAAGATCGCTTCGATCTATTACTCTTTTGAAACGTGCGAAAGTGCGCATCTCTTCCGAAGCCATCATCGGTGAATAATCGAGGTTTTGTGCGATCAGCTGGTAGGACCCCGGCCCGAGCTTTTTTACATAGCGCAGTAGATACTGATTATCCCCCGTAGTGTCCTGCCTTTCTATGGCGACAATCTGATCGCTGATGCTCCCGGCCTTATCGGGGGTAATCGCTTCCAGCAGGAGGTAATCACCGTCCTTAATGGGTGATTTTCCTCCATCCATAGAATCTCCTCTGGCCCGCGCAATAAAGCAGCTTGCTGGATCCAGTCTCCCATACTCCTCCGGCAGGGATTTGTGTTCAACATCATCGTCTTCGTGATAACTTGTCATGAAAAAGCCGCAGGCGATCTTGAGATCTGAAAAATATGGGATTTCTATTCTACGTTTGGAAGAAAGGTCCGTCACTTCCGCGCTTGATGGTCGTTCTTTCCTTCCTTGCCGCTGCGGCCGTGCCTCGTATCGCAGAAAGCGGTAATCCACGAGTTCCTGTAAGAGCAGAGAAAAGCTGTCTCTTAGTCCATTTGGAACAGTACCGTTAAACAAAAAATTTCCACCCCTGATATTGAAAAAATGCTCACCGCCTCGCCTGTTCCCTCCGACCCAGGCATTGACAGGGTTGCGTCTCCAGTAATGGTGCCATTGCATCGCTTGTTTGTCATTCAAATCCGAGATGCCTTTGTACCTTTCCGGTAGATCTTTCAGGAGTACGCGCCGACGCTGAATCACTATATAACTCTGTTTGGCCAGGGATTCCGTGGTTGGCGGTTTAGTAAAACCATCCATCTCGAGCAAGGCTTCCAGCAGCACCATCTTAAAAGATCGCGTGAGCTGGGTCGTTTCCACTTCGCGGAAGAAGTCTTTAAAGACACGGAAACAGTCATCCTCTCCTGGCGCCAGATCTCCCTTAGCCTCAACTAGGCCCAGCCACTGGTCATACTCGCCCCGGATAGTTTGAACCTTACCACCAGCTTGGTGAAATTCCGCCAGTGTGGGACGCCGCCCTTTCGATTCCTTCAGAGACCGGTAGAGATCGGCTTGGTCTCCTACCCGGTTTTTCACGAGCTGTGCCATGAAATCGATGGATTTCAGATCATAGTTTACAAAGCATCCTTCCGGTAATTCCAATGTTCCTCTTCGTGCTTGCTTGATAAAATCCCGGCGAGCACTATTTGTCGCATCAATATTGAAGAGTGCTTCCGGTTTGCGGAAAAAGCTGATGTGGTTGCCGATAAAATCGAGGACCACCAGTTGTTCTTTTCCCTGGTGAGTACGTAAGCCACGCCCCAGTTGTTGCAGAAAGATGATCTTGGACTCGCTGGGCCTAAGCATCAGCACGGTGTCGATTGCGGGTATATCCACTCCTTCGTTGAACAAATCTACCGAGAAGAGCGCTTCGATAACACCTTTTTCCAGTTGTGACAGGGCCTCATTCCGGCGCATTTCAGATTGGCTGTGTACGGCAACCGATCTGTGTCCGTTACGGTTAAAATACTCGGCCATGAAGTCTGCATGTTTCATAGAGATACAAAAGGCCAGTGTTCGGGACTGCCGGTGTGCTCTCCATTGTTCCAGCGCGTGTTTCGCACGGGCGTGGGTAGCCAATTGGTTTAACAAATGATCAGGATCGAATTTCCCGTTCCTCCAGGGAATCGCCTGATAGTCGACTTGGTCATCACCGATTCCGTAATAGTGAAAGGGGCTGAGCAGTTTTGCTTCGATACCATCGAATAGATCCCGACGGAACACCAGATTATCGTCGCAAAGGGCCAGGATATCGGTTTGGTCCGTGCGTTCCGGTGTGGCCGTAAGGCCCAGGAGAAAACGGGGCGTAAAATGGATCAGCAATTGCCGGTACGTCCGCGCAGATGCGTGGTGGAATTCATCGACTATGATGTAATCGAAAGAGTCGGCGGGAAACCTTTCCAAGTGTTGAAGACGTCCAAGGGTCTGAATAGAAGCAAACAACATATCCACCTCAAGTTCCCGTTTTTTCCCTGTGTAGCGGCCTACTCTTGACTCTGGACGAATATGTACGAAGGTCATCTCTGCCTGATCGAGGATCTCTTCCCGATGGGCGACGAACAGAATCCTTTTCGCCTTCACTTGTTCAGTATCGAATGCCGCCAACCAGGTTTTACCGAGCCCGGTAGCCAGCACTACAAGACCGCGTTGGTATCCTTCTGTCCGCGTCTTTTCCAGGGCTTGAAGGGCTTCTTGTTGAATATTGTTCGGGCACGGGGGCTCGGGTGGTTCATCAGCCCCGGGTGGGTGGATAACTGTGAGCTTTTGATACCTATCGATCCATTGATGCGTCAGGGGCTTTGTATTTTCATCATTAAAAAGGGTTTCATATTTCTGTCTGATCTCGTCAAAGCGACTAGGGTTCTCCGTCCATTCCACCTTGAGATTCCACTCCAGGCCATGATTTAAGGCTGATTGGGAGATATTGCTGGAGCCGATATATGCGCATCCATTCTGCTGCATCCCACCCTCGAATCGTGCGAACAGGTAAGCCTTCATATGAAAGCTCTGCGGTCCTCGGGTCTCGAAGATACGGATCTCTGCCCCGTTTTCCTGTAGCAACATTAGCTGCCGAAGGGCCTGATAATCAGTGATGTTAAGGTAATCGCCAGTCAGAATCCTCACATTGGTTTTGCGTTGCAAAGCATCTCTTAAGGCATCAAAGATTAGCATCAGCCCAGTGAGTCTGATAAAAGCCACGGTGATGTCGATATGCGTGGCGCGGTTGATAGCGTCCAACAACTTCGGCAGAAAGGGATCATGCCCACCGGTAACCAGGTGTTGGATGGGTGACATACTTGTTAATCCTTGCGCTTTTTTACCAGGGCGTTCACCCAGGCCTGCTCCTCGCCGCGTAACGGTTTGGCTTCAGTCCAAACTTCGACAATAGTGAGTTCTCGGAAACGTTCCAACAGGGATGACAATTCAGTCTTGGAGTAATCATTGAAAAACCGTCCTCGCTCGTCCACTCTCTCCCTCTCCCCCCGCTTGAAAGACAGGTACCAGGCACCGCCGGGTTTCAGTGCATTGACAACCCGCTTAAAGACACCGTATATCTCAGATTTCGGGCAATGTAACAGACTCGCACAGGCCCAGATACCATCAAACTCGGCGTGATAGTTGAGGGTTTGAAACGACTGAACCACCACTTCACGTCCGATATAGTCGTTGGCAAGGGATGCCAACGCCTTCGAAACATCCAACGGAGTTACTTGGTATCCCAGGTTCAAGAATTTGCGGCTGTCCCGGCCTGAGCCACAGCCAAGGTCTAAAATGCTCCCACCATTGGTGACAAGTTCCAGGAAGCGTTGACGGGTTTCTGAAACATCTAATTCTACGGTTTCGTCGAAATAGGATTGTGCATTCTGCTGATAGAAAGATTGGGTCCGCCTTTTACTCAGTTGATTTTGTGTCTGGTTTTCCAGGAGTATGTTGGTGGGTTCCTGGGCAGAGACGGTTCCGCTGGTTCGGAGGGGATTGTGACATGGTAGATTGGGTGAGTCACCCATATATCTATAGCCCGTATACTATCGAGGGAACAGACCCCAGGGCCGATTCATGCAGATAAACAGCGTCCGGCAGTTGCTTGCCGACCGGGATGCGTTTTACCAATTCTTGGTATTCTCGAAAGCTCAGTGTCATCGGTGTTGGGGGGGATCTGCTTTCAGGGCAAGGCGCGAA
>JBDLIZ010000605.1:0-3911 GCA_039714615.1 Pseudomonadota bacterium
TACGGGCTTTCTAATATTTGGGTACTTCCCTGAAGTAGAGATTGATGCGTTCTAGGTCAGCTATGGCGCTGCTATTAAGGACATCCATGCAGACAGTTGCTTCAAAATCTTCTGCATGCTCGATTCGTAACCGTTTTTCAATCAGTTACTGCATCGCCGGGCTGGAGTGATGTGATTTTTGATAGAGTTAGAAGCAATTACCACCTGCTAAACGGCGAATAAATGATTCTTCGCCACCTGCCCTCTTAGATTGCCCAGCCGCATAAAATGATTTGCTGAAACCAACATACGGACTTTTTCATCAAGACCTTTATATATAGGTAATTTTCAAAAAGTCCGTATATGAATAGTTAAGTAAAGAAAGGAGAGGAGGGATTGAGCTCTAGCGATCTCTCAGCGCCTGCGGCTAAAACACAGCAACACATCACCTTTTCTCTGAAGAATATCCAAATTGAAATCCATGAAGCCAGGTGCTTCTGACTTGCCGGATTCTTTGATGGAATATAGATTGGGAATAACTCGGATGAGTCGTTTGTAGATTTCTTGCTGTGTGTTCACATTGAACCTCCTTTGCGGAGATTCGACGATCAGTTCTTTATTATGGTTTGATCAACACAAGCTCAGTTTACAACTGCTACCACCTCAAGAATTTCTGCCTCGACGTAGGTTGTCCCATCCGAAGCCTGGTTATGATCCATCCATAACTGCTCAAGGTCCTGACGTAGCGCCGTCTGGCCGGTCTCATCAAGCGTCGCAAGTGCGCGATTGGTGGGACCAAAATATTGAGCATAGAACTCGACGACATCTGTTGGAGGGAATGGATACGTGAAAGGATACACCCGTCTTGTTAGTTGAAGATTGGCAACACGTTCGCTCAGACGCTCATGAACAGTTTCTTCACTGCCCCAGAGTAGCGGGGATGGCATAAGTGAGGGGGGTGGAACGTGTTTGGCGGATGTTTTGAACATCTGACCGATAAACCCCTCTGGCGTCCAGTTGCCCATAACGACACGGCCTCCGGGCCGACAGACACGCACCATTTCCGCCGCTACACGCTCTGGGCGAGGTGCAAACATGGCACCTATGAGGGTAATCACCAAATCAAATGAGCCATCATCGAACATCAGGTCTTCGGCATCACCCTCGTCAAACTGCACATCGAGTCCCTCCGCCTTTCCTCGGGCCCGTGCCTGCTCAATCCATTTCGGAGCAATATCCACACCGGTTACCTTTGCGCCTGCTCTTGCAGCTGGAAAGGCTATTTGCCCAGTGCCACAAGCAAGGTCTAGTAAACGAGTACCCGGCTCAAATGGAATCCGCGCCATAAACTCGGCAGCACTTGACTCTAATGCTTTTGCCACTACCCCGTAATCACCGGCGTTCCAAGTAGTCCTCAAGCGCTCCTTCAGATCTTCGATATCGGACGTTTCTTCACTCATGGTATTACTCCTCTGCGCATCTATCTAAGGTCATGGTTTATTAAATAGCCTAGCAGTATTTTTCAACGATAGCCCTGGAAAGGATTGTGCGGCCGGGAAGTGATGCCCCCTATCATTCAGGAAATATTATTTAGAATCAGTCCCTAGATCGCATTGCGGGACAATAGCAGTCAATTAAAACCACAAAAAAACAACCCTCAGCAGTTACGCGATTGTCTTGGAAGATTTCAGGACTATAGGTCGGTTTTGTTAATGAATCAGATCTCACTGGCAGACGGCAGGTCGGCAAACAGACTGTTGGACATCCACGCGGTAATGTTGCGAGTCAGCGCCTTGTTACCAACAACTTTCAGAGATCCGTCGTTTATGGCCTTCTTGTAGGTGCTATCGCCCATCCAAATATCTGCCAGTGATTTCACGCTGGAGGTAAAGTAGACGTCGACGTCACGACCGGGATCATTCACGCACAGATCAAGCTCCTCACCTTTAGCAACCAGCCACCAGTCCGGATAGAATTTGATATCAGTAAAGTGGAAGCGGATTACAGTCTCGTTTCCGATCAGCTTGTCAGGCACGATGCTGCGTTTAATATAAAGCATCAGAAGTTCTACGTCGTAGTCCTTCTCGCTAAGGTTGGTGCGCGCCCAGCGCATACCCCAATCACCTAGTGAGCGGATCACCGGCAGCAGTTCCTTGCATGATTCAGTCGGAAAGTATTCGTAACCCTTTTGGCCTGGAATTTTCTTCTTCACAACCAGGCCGTGCTGTGACAGGGACTCCAGACGTTTCGACAGAATGGTTGGCGAAATCAGACTCAAGCCGCGTTGCAGTTCATTGAAGCGCGAACCACCCATCAGAAGTTCGCGGATGATTAATATCGTCCATTTCTCACCGATAATCTCGGTAGCCTTGGCAATAGGGCAAAACTGACCGTATTCCATGCATTAACACCTGTGATGTCCAAGGCCGGCCAGACACAAGCCGGAAGTGATTACTTTTCTATAGCTGGTAACTCCACTTTATGTAGTTGGATACTACACATCCTGCAGTATCGGGCAAGGGGGCAAGTTCCATAACATACTATCCGACGGTCGCAATCTGTCACCAACATTAACTTTTCAGGAGAGATGTAATGACAACCAATACTGCAATTGAACAGACGAAAGAGATGAAGAATGGCGTCGACGTTGGCCAGATCATGAACGTGATCGGTGCGATCGAATCAGACTCCGGCTACGCAAAATTTCAGTGGCGGGCCACCAACCAGTGGGTCAACGGCGGCCTGAGCCGCAGTCGGATCAAGGACTTTTTTGCCGGCAACGCCGAGGACACGACTCGCAAACAGGCATTCACGCTCGACGCCGACGAACCTACAATCGCTGCAGGTCAAAACAGCGCGCCGAATTCGATGGAGTATGTGTTGCACGCGCTGGCCACCTGCTTGACTGGAACTCTTGTCTACCACGCAGCCGTGCGTGGCATTGAGATCGATGCTGTCGAATCTTCGTACACAGGCGACATGGATGTCCGCGGCCTATTTGGCCTTTCCGACGACGTGCGCAAGGGCTTCAACAAGGTTACGGTCAACATGCGTGTCAAGAGCGAGGCCAGCGCAGAAGAACTCACAGACCTGGCGCTGTATTCTCCAGTCTACGACATTATTTCAAAGTCACTGCCCGTAGAGTTCTCGCTCACAACCCATTGAGAAAAGTGAGTTGGATCAACGGTGCCGGATTTATTGGTTCGAACAACAAATCCGGCCCGTTTTTTCAAAACCGTGAGCTCGAAGGATAGGAAATTCAAATTATCTGAGTGCTATTGAGACCACCAACGAGCGCCTCCTTCGGGTCACCACTAGTCCTTTTAGCATTCTTATATAGCTATCAGGCTTTTCTGTCCCCGCACCACACACCAACAACACCACGGATCTTCTACCGTACATAATTCCTGACAATCGAACCAATCACCTCTCCTTAAACACAAGCAACTCAGAATTGAAAGTCATCCAACACACATCCTCGGTGAGTAGTCACCACTTTTTGTACAATCGCTTCCACCTGAATAAATACCTCAGGAGAAAATATTATGAATAAATGGAATCGACTGCTGGCATCACTGGATCGCGTATTCGGGATGAACAACAAGGAACGTTCAACGCTTAAGAAACTCAGTCAAAATTTTGATGAGAAGACGAGTGAACAAGTGATCGTGATTGAATACCGTGTTCGAGTGAAGGGAACAGTGAAAAGCACACCGAGGAAGCAATCAGGGCAGCAGAATCTGGCGTTCCTGCGTCAGTTAATGACTACCCAAGCTAAAATCCGGTAATGGTATTCCCAGCATCCCCACTATCCGATATCTGGTGAACAGAGACCACATGTATAACCGAGTATTCGTATACACGGATGGACGACTTGGGGGACCTTTGAAATAACCATTTCCATCAGAAACCAGGGAGTTAGGTGCAAACTT
>JBDLIZ010000606.1:0-3902 GCA_039714615.1 Pseudomonadota bacterium
AATCCTTCGATCGAGATACTCTGCTATAGCGGCCACCCCTATACCGCTGGTCAGCGCAAGCATAACCCCTAACAATATGATACCAAGCCGATTGGGCCTGATTGGTGATTTTGGAAAATTTGCTTTATCAATCAGAGCGAAGCGCTCGGCTTTCTGTTTATGCTCAAGCTCCTCAGCGAGCCGGGCTTCCATTACTTTATCTTTGATTTCACGGTAATTCACTAGGTCAGTATCCAGATCACGCGTCAACACCAAATACTGACGTTCCACCTCAGGAGCTCTCGCAAGGCGCGTCTTATAGGTCGCAATATTGCTATCCAGATATCTGATTTGAGTGCGATTTTTCCTTAACGTACCCAGCGTTTCCTGTAGTTGCGATTGCAGACTGAGGTATCCAGGCTCACTGGAGGTATTGGCATAGGACCCGCTGCCTTCAGCCTCCAATGTTTCGACTGTGTCTTTTAAACTGATCACATCTGGATGTATGTCTGAATAAATAGCACGCGATGCTCTGAGTTCTTCCCGGGCCCTGGCCAGTTTGCCGGTCAATCCGAACTGAGCCTGCTGATTATTGAGGAAGTTTCTGCGTTCTTCTAGTGTCTCAATGGCCGCTGATATGAGATTGCGCTCTTGTTTGGCATCGCGTAGTTCTTCTCTTGTGCGCGCAATGACTTCAGGTAAATAATCGGTATTCTGCGATTTGAAATTGGCTAACCTGGTTTCCATATCAGATATTTCTACCCCCAATTTGTGCAGCTCATCAACAAGAAAAACAGACGTTGTATGCGCCTTATCAGTGCGAATTCTGCGGTTTTCAGCAAGATAGAGTTCCGCAAGCTTTGCCGTCACTTGCTGTGCTGTTTTCGCTGAGTGGTAATCGTAGAAGACAGAGAATGCAATCGTTGGCAATGTGGATCTTCTGCTTCGATCCTGGGCCTCGGCACTTACCATCTCCAGTCCTGTGTTTTCACGTATTTGGTTGATGACTTCGTGCTCATCTCCCGTATCCATTATCTCCGGGTACAGGTTAAACTCTTTTGCTAGAGACAGAAGATAGGTACTCGATATGATGCGGCTACGGATTCGTTCGATTCGTTCGGCTGCATAACTGGTAACCGTTGACGATACCAGATCATCGGGTATTTCCGGCTGCTCAATCAGGATGGTCGCCGTGGATCGGTACACCGGCGGCAGCGTGAATGCCAATACGATGCTAAGTAATAAAATGAGGATCACGGGTATAGCGATATGGTACTTGCGCCTTTGGAGAATGGCACCGTACTCACTCAACGTTACGTTTTTCTCTGACATCGATACTAAATTATCCTACGCACACTGATAAACATCATCGAAACTCGACTCAACTCGCAATCTCTTTCTGTTCAGATGTATGCACACTGAGTTTGATGCGCCAAGAATTTGAATTACCCTTATAAAGTATGCCGACGGGCCACTGATACCATTCCCAAAAGGGCAAGCAGTACTATCATGATTGCATATGGAAATCTTCCTGAATCGGTGCTGTTTCCCGCCGTCTGTCCTTCATTATTAATAGCACGATCCGTCACCAGAGTCATGCCCCCGGTGCCTGAAGGCCTATTGTCGTCATGGCGCAGCCCTGTATTCGCCGTAGGAATGGGGAACTCCAAGCTGCGGATATACGAATTGACGGTAGGCTTTGATGAGGCATCCATACCAGCGACCATGACCATGGTGGTAGGATTTACTGTGTGGTTGGGTGACTGTGCAGTGGGCGTGGCATGGATCTTGTGTGCGAACGCGTCCCGTGTTGCCGCTGTGTGGTAGGCACCCGGGGTATTGTGCGTACGGGCCGGCGCGGACACTATCTGAGATGGAACTAATGATTCGGCCTGAGTTTGTTCGGCATTGGTAGCAGGCCCCACCAACAGAAGATAAACTGCTGATAAAAACACGAGCCGTCGCCCTTTAATGTTTCTCATATTATTATTCCCTAATTATTTTTTTCCCTAATTTCCCCTAACAATCCCTTAAATTCATCGTGTTTACTACCTTACACAACTTCCTAACGAAGACTAAGCAAGTGGCATGCCAATATTGCAACCAATTGATATAGTAAATAATAATTATTTCCTGAGCTGCTCTTGGCCATCCAGTTGTAAATTTATGTGACATTTAGCTGGGGCTTTAAGGGGCGCCGCCCCGATTGATTTAGAGGGTTAAGGTGAATATGATAGAAAAACATATAGTTACAAATGAATTTTCGGTTTGTAAAGAAAACTGACACTAGGCGTCAATCATCAGTTACTTTGAATCTGAGTTCTCGATTACACCGGAATCGGTGTTCTGATTGAACCGGAATAACTGTTCAAGTTTGGCCGGAATACGTACCTGTGGCAGACACTCTGAGGTTTGATCCCTGAACCCTTGGTCGAGGGTCGGCTATTGGTGGCACTGGACGACTCCATCAATAATAAAACCGGTCGCAAGATCTTTGGCTGTGGCTTCTTTCACGATCATACCGCTAAGCTCAACCAACCCCGTTATCCCTGGTCCCAGAATGTGGTCACCATCGGTTTATTGAAGATCGTCAAGGGCCGATGGAGCTGCCTGCCACTGGCTTGGCGCTTCTATTTCATGAAGAAGGACATCGAGGCACAGACGGTGAGCACACAGAAGTCCGGTCGCACGGTGGCGTTTCAGTCCAAAATGGCCCAAGCGGTCGAGATGCTCACCGCGGTGGCTGCCCAGTTCACCGGCACTCCGGTTCTGGTGGTGGCCGACAGCTGGTTTGGCAATAACGGCATGTTTCGGCCTTTGAGCCAATCCGAGTTCGCGTTTCAGCTGCTCTCCCGCCTACGTTCCAATATCATGCTCTACGATATGCCGCCGCAACGCCTACCCCAGCAACGGGGGCGTTCCCGCAAATATGGCGCGAAGCTGGGCACAGCATCAGATCTGGCTGTCGGGTATCGGGCACAGGCACGGCCGGTCTCGGCCTTTCTGTACGGAAAGCAACGGGAGGTACTGGCCTGTGATCGGGTGGTCATGCTCAAAAACCTCCGCTGCCATGTGCGTATCATGTGGGTCTTTCGGAAAACCCGCTGGGTCGCCTTTTTCACCACCGATCTGGCGCTGTCCATCGAGCAGATCATTGCGTACTATGGCGCGCGCTGGAAGATCGAATCCGGTTTCAAAGAGATCAAACAGGAAATCGGCAGTGCCCGAAGCCAGACTCGCAACGCCCATGCAGTGATCAATCACCTGAACTTCTGTATGATGGCCGCCACGCTCACCTGGATCTACGCCGATCGTATCAAGGCCGATCCTGAACGGCGCCATATCGTGAAAGGTCGAACCAGTTTTGCCTTCTCCGACGTGCGAAGGCTTATTGCCAATGCCGCCTTGAACAAGGATTTCCTTAGGCTTTGGCCCACGGCACACAATCCCCGGCAAAATGTTTTCGTCTCGCTGCTTTTGCGCATGGTGGCTTGAACTTCAGGATAACAGGCGAAAAGAATTTCGGTGAAATCTCAGTTAATATACTGTTCGGCTCATAAAGAAATGGAGGGCCTCTTTCATGAAAGAAAAATTCCAGAAATGGACGAGTACTGCGGACAACGGCAAGAAACACTATGATCGACAAACGAAACTTATAAAGGAAGCACTTGCCACTCCAGAGCATAGCCTTAACACACTTCTGGAACACATGCGAGTGGAGGGAGAAGCCACTATATATCTCTGCGGTACACGTCTTGATAGCGACTATGGCTTGGGAAGTAATGACCTCGGAACGGCCGTCTCCATTTTGCCTGAAGACAGGCTAAAGGCTGCTGTACCAGGGTATCACCCCGGAAGCACAGAGGTTTATGTCATTTTTCAAGGCAGCCTGATAATGGAACTCCTTGATCAAGGGTTCGTTA
>JBDLIZ010000607.1:0-3901 GCA_039714615.1 Pseudomonadota bacterium
CTGCACGGCTTTGACCGCCAGGCCACAGATGCCCAATGGATCCGCAAACTGACCGTCAAGGACAAGCACACAGGGCATGTAACCTCCCTGCCCATGCTGTGCCAACATTGCGAGTTCCCCCCCTGCGTAGACGTATGTCCCACCGGGGCATCGTTTCGCCGGGACGACGGTATCGTCCTGGTGGATAAACACACCTGCATCGGCTGTCGTTACTGCATGATGGCCTGCCCTTACAAGGCCCGCTCCTTTATCCACGAAACACTCAAGGATCAAAAGGCCCACGCCCCGCGCGGTAAGGGCACGGTGGAGTCCTGCACCTTCTGTGTCCATAAGGTGGACCGCGGTGACGGGACCACCGCCTGTGCCGAGGCCTGCAATGCCGCCGGGCACCAGGCCATCATTTTCGGTGACCTCAATGATCCCGGCAGCGAGATCTCCAACCGTCTCAGGGCCCACGGCAGCACTCAAATTCGTGCCGATCTGAAATTGAATACCGGCGTCAGGTATCAGGGGATCTAAATTACAATTACAAGCGAGGGATCAATACCGCGACCCTTTGAGCTTGCGATACACGTCTAGAACTAGCGACCATGAAAAACATCCGATTTTCCGCCATAGAAGGTAATTCGCCAGGGTACTATGCGCTGCTGGGCGGCCTGGGTTTGTTCATTTTGCTCGGTCTGGGCGCCTCGTATTACATGGAACACCAAGGCCACTGGGTCACCGGAATGACTAACCAGATCGTGTGGGGAACCCCGCATATCTTTGCGGTGTTTCTGATCGTTGCCGCCTCTGGAGCCCTGAACGTGGCCTCCATTTCCTCGGTGTTCGGTAAATCGGCCTACAAACCCCTCTCCCGGCTCTCCGGCTTGCTGGCCATCGCCCTGCTGATCGGGGGGTTAACCGTGCTGCTACTGGATCTGGGACGTCCCGATCGGCTGATCGTGGCCATGACCTACTACAATTTCAAGTCCATCTTTGCCTGGAATATCATTCTCTATATCGGCTTCATGGGCATCGTCGCCGTCTATCTATGGATGATGATGGAACGGCGCATGAACCAGTACAGCAAACCCGCGGGGCTGGCGGCGTTCATCTGGCGGCTTATACTCACCACCGGTACTGGTTCGATCTTCGGCTTCTTAGTGGCCCGCGAGGCCTACGACACCGCATTGCTGGCACCGATGTTCGTCATCATGTCATTTTCCTTCGGTCTGGCGATATTCCTGCTGGTACTGATGGCCGCCTACCAGTGGACCGAGCGCCCCCTGGGCGATGCCCTGTTACAGCGGCTGAAAAATCTACTGGGTGTGTTTGTGGCCGCGGTACTGTATTTCGTGATGGTCTATCACCTCACCAATCTCTATTTCACCGGGCGCCACGAGGTAGAGGCCTTCCTGCTATTGAACGGTGGGGTCTACACCTTGGTATTTTGGTTGGTACAGATCCTGCTGGGCAGCCTGCTGCCATTGGCCTTGTTTTATCATCCTAAAACCGCCAAATCCCGCACTGCAATGGCTGCCGGCGCGGCATTGGTGATCCTCGGCGGCTTGGCTCAGATGTATGTCATCATCATTGGCGGCCAAGCCTTCCCGCTGGCCCTGTTCCCGAATGCCGAGGTCAGCAGCTCCTTCTACGACGGTGTCGTCAGCAGCTACGCCCCCAGCCTGCCAGAAATATTTCTAGGTCTGGGAGGCGTCGCCCTGGCACTGGCAATGGTGGTGTTTGCCATCAAGATCCTGGGATTCCTGCCGGACAGCCTTGCCGATAGCGAAGTCTCCACTCAAGAATAGCCCTGGTGGGGTATATGCCTTTAAAAATCAGCGGCCTCCTTGTCCTTGAGGTGGATTAGGAGGTTTTACCCCCCTACCTAGATCCTGCAAGTGATCGTGCTTATTGAGTGTAATATATTGATTCGTAGAGTGAATTTGAGACTGAGTGCAATCCTTATTGTGATTGCCGAGGGAGCAAATATCGCTATACGGATCAATAGACTGCGCTATGTAAGTGCGATCACTTGCAGGATCTAGGTTCTATACCTCGGTCTTCGCCATGTCCCAGCTGCTGATCTCCGCGGCCCATAAGTCATCGGGCAAAACCACGATTACCCTGGGACTGTGTGCCGCTCTAAAAAACCGTGGACTGACGGTCCAGCCGTTTAAAAAAGGGCCTGATTATATCGATCCTATGTGGCTGGCCCTAGCCAGTGGCCGGCCCTGTCATAACCTGGATTTTTATACCTCTACAGAGCAGGAGATCCTGCACGCCCTGGGCCACTATTCGAAGGATGTCGATCTGACATTGATCGAAGGGAACAAAGGTCTTTATGATGGCCTGGATCTGAAGGGAACCAATAGCAATGCCGCGCTGGCCAAACTGGCAGCTGCACCGGTAGTGCTGGTCTTGGACGTGCGCGGGACCATCCGCGGCGTAGCGCCGTTGTTGATGGGCTATCAGCTATTCGATACCCAGACGACGATTGCCGGAGTTATTTTGAATCAGGTGGGCGGTCCGCGCCACGAGGGTAAACTGCGGGCAGTGATCGAGCATTACACGGATATCCCCGTGGTGGGAGCGGTGCATCAAAATCGAGCGTTGAATCTCAAGGAACGCCATCTCGGTCTGATGCCCAGCAATGAAGACGAGGCCGCGGATGTCAAGATCGCCAATATCGCCCGGATCATAGCCGAACAGGTGGATCTGGACCAGTTAACGGACATTGCCGACACCGCTACTCTACCACAAGTCACTGCGAACAATATTCAACCTATTCCCCCCTCGATAAGGCTGCGGCTGGGAATCATACGTGATGCCTCGTTTGGTTTTTACTATCCCGGGGATCTGGAGGCCCTAGAACGTGGCGGGGCTGAAATCGTTCCCATCGACGCGCTTCATGATCAGCGGCTTCCCCGTATCGATGGATTATTCATCGGCGGTGGATTTCCGGAAACCCACATGAAAGCACTTGAAGCGAATAGCGATCTGCGCCACGAAATACGCCAAGCAATAGAGACCGGGTTGCCGACCTATGCCGAATGCGGTGGCTTAATGTATCTCACACGCCGCCTGAGCTGGCGAGACCAACACTGCGCCATGGCAGGTGTCATTCAGGCGGATTGCGTCATGCATGAACGGCCTCAAGGTAGGGGGTATGTCCGACTGAAAGAGACCAGCCACTACCCCTGGCCCCAGCTAGGATCGTCGCTGCCCGATATTGCCGCCCATGAGTTTCACTACTCCGCCTTGGAGAGTCTGTCACCCGGCACCCGCTTTGCCTACCAGATGCAGCGAGGCGAAGGAATAGATGGGAAACACGACGGCATTGTTTATAAAAATCTGCTTGCCTGTTACGCCCATCTGCGCGATACCAAAGGCAATCCCTGGACCGAACGCTTTATTCGCTTCGCTCACAACTGCAAACTCCCTCCCAAACCGTCAGCATTCCACAGGTAGCAATGATCACACTTACCACGAAAGCCGCTAAACAGATCCAATATTCCGCCGCTCAGGGCAAGATGGAAGGCATACCGCTGCGAATCGCGGTCACTCGCAAACCTGACCATAGCCTGCACTATGCCATGGGGTTCGATGATGTCCCCAGCGACAGCGACAGCAGAATCAACTCTGAGGGTATCGTCATCGTAGTCTCCGAACAAAGTGCTGAATTACTCAAGGGCACGGTCGTGGATTATGTAGAACTGGAACCAGGTAAATTCCATTTCATTTTTCTCAATCCCAGTGACCCAAACTATCAGCCGTCCGAGCAGGAACAGGACAGACTTTAAATTCAGATAACCTGAAGTCGCGGATTATGCCTTGATACTAAAACGAATAGCGTAGGTTGGTGCTGAGGAACGAAGCCCAACGTTTTAGCGATAGTTGCGTGTTGGGCTTCGTTCCT
>JBDLIZ010000608.1:0-3900 GCA_039714615.1 Pseudomonadota bacterium
AATCTTGTGCAGATTGCCTCTATCAGGTGCAATCAACATCGTTCTGCCGGGGTTTCCCCCTCTCCGTTGGCGAACAATTAACACGAGTTACCACCGCTACGGAATGAGAAGCATTTTCCGCTTTTTGTGGAAACTCACCTGTGCTTTGCTTGAACTGATCCTACATAAAGACACGTCGCTGGTCCAGTGCCGGCGGCCTGACCTGCTTTTCCACAATCTCCCCGGAATGCCGGCGCTATAAATGGTCAGAACCAAATTCTACTAAGTCCCATAGATTGCCGTATAGGTCCTCAAATACAGCCACGGTGCCATAGTCTGCTTCCTTAGGTTCTCGTACGAAATTAATTCCTCGCTCGACCATATCGTTGTAGTCTCGCCGAAAGTCGTCCGTACTGAGAAACAAAAAGACTCTGCCACCAGATTGATTGCCGATAAACGCCTGTTGTTCTGGTTGGGATGCTTTCGCTAATAAAAGTGTCGTCCCGATCGAATTAGGGGGCGCAACTACAACCCAGCGTTTATCTTGCTCAGCTTGGTAGGTATCTTCGATGAGCGTAAAATGAAGTTTGTTCGTGTAGAAGTCTATAGCCTTATCGTAGTCTTCGACGATCAATGCTATATGCGCAATTGATTGTTTCATGCACTGCTTCCTCGAGCCGCGGCAGTTAATATCCCCGCAGTGTACGCAACTGCATCATTAATCTCCCCCGCATCCCAAGCCTCCCAAACCTGATCAGCCAACTCCTCATCAACCAGCAGGGCTCCTATGTAGATTTCGGTGAGCATGGCCATACTAAATCGATTGCCGTAGACTGTGCCAATTGCCGAAACTTTGCGAAAGGTGAAGAAATGCGCCTTACACACATTACAATTCTCCTGCTCGTTTCATCACTAATTGCCTGTGCTCCTGCGGTAGGGAGTGAAGAATGGTGCGAAGATATGGCCGATAAACCCAAGGGTGATTGGACAGCTAACGAAGCTGCGGAGTTTGCTAAGAGTTGTGTATTCAAGAAATACGACTAGCTTACATGCCCGGGTGATTCTTTTGGCAATTGGGACCCGATCGTGCAGACACTGCAAGAATTACATTCGCCTTGATGGCGGCCTCGCCCGGGAAGCGGTCAGTCGAATGCTTTGGGGGCAGTGCTCGATGGCCGACATGACCTTCAAAATGATTATTGGTCATGGGTCTGTTCCTTTTGTTGTCGTGATAGGACTTAAAGCATCACTACCTCAACACAGGACAGACCCTGACCGCTAATGCATCGACAACATTAAACCTTGACGCCCCTACCGCGATAGCGGTTTAGTCCAGCGACCCAAAATGGACATGATAGGCGTTCATGTTGTCCTGGCTAATTCTGGACAAAGAATCCGTATTTGTTGCGTGATATAAGCACTTGACCAAAAGATGTCCTTTTGGTCGCACTAAGGGTTGAGGTTTGGCACACCTCGCATTGACCTGGCTACGGGCGCAACCTAGGATAGCTGCCAATCCCCTATGTTCAGCGAGACGTGCTACCGACTGTTCAAAAGCTGAGCCGAGGCGGCATGTAAGAGCTATGCGCTACCCCCTCAGTCGCAGAGAATTTTTGAAGGACACCGTCCTTACAGCGGCCGCACTTTCCACTTCCGCACCGCTTGACCTGCTGGCTGCTAGCCGGAAAACGTTCGAGCGAATCGGACCTCCCAAGAAAGTGGTTGTGATGGGCGCAGGACTGGCCGGGCTTTCCGCTGCCTTTGAACTGACTCAAGCTGGCCACGATGTAACCATCCTCGAAGCTCAAATGCGCCCCGGCGGTCGCGTCCTGACGCTGCGCCAACCTTTCTCCGACGGGCTTTATGCGGAAGCGGGCGCGGCCCGCGTTCCCGACAGCCATGATCTCACGCTGAAGTACGCCAAACTTTTCAATCTGACTCTCGACGCGTACCAGCGCTATGCGAGCGAGCTGGCTCGCGTGGTCTACCATCACGAGAGGCGGTTCACGGTCCAGCCCGATGAGGACTTCAATCTTCTGGCGCACTTTCCTCTCGATCTCACGCTGGAAGAGAGGGAGCTCGGCTTCGACGGTCTCTGGCAAAAGTATCTCCGTCCTGTCATAGAAGAAATGGGCGACCGCCATTCACCCGATTGGCCGCCGCAGTCGGCGAAGAAGTATGACCAGATGACGGTGGAAGAACTTATGCGCGAGCAGGGGGCCTCGCCGGGCGTGGTAACGGCTATCAACTTTGCGTTGGATCGTCATTGCGAAGATCGGCGTCCCTCCGCCCTGTGGGCGCTAGCCGGCTGGTACAACGACACAGGACCTGAACAAATGTACAAGATCAGAGGAGGAACAGACCTTCTACCGAACGCCTTTGCGGCCCGGCTGGCCGAGAAGATCCATTACGGTTCGCCGGTGGTCAGAATCGAACACGACACCCGCAGCGTGCGCGTATTTTTCTTGCAGGCTGGTGCCCACCAGACAATTGCCGGGGATTACTTGATTTGTGCGATTCCGTTCTCCGTCCTCAGGGATATTGAAATCTCTCCCCCATTCACGCCAGAGAAGCAAAGAGCGGTCACAGAGCTGACCTTTACACCTGCGGCGCGAGTCTTCCTGCAATTCAGAAGGAGATACTGGCTGGAGGAGGGGTTCAGTGGCTTTGCTGAAACAGACGTTTTACAAAGTATCTGGAACCCCACATTCGATCAGCCAGGTCCCCGGGGCATACTGCTTTCCTTTCTGTGGGACAGTTTAGCGCGGCATCTGACAGCGATGACAGAGGACGAGCGGATAAACTACACGCTCAAACACATGGAAAAAATCTTTCCCGGCATACGTCAGCACTTTGAGGGCGGCGTTACCAAATCCTGGGGGGACGACCCGTGGGCCCGGGGCTGTAGCGTCTACCTTAAACCTGGACAGGTCACTTCGCTGCTGCCATATATTGCCCGCCATGAAGGGCGAGTCCACTTCGCTGGCACACACACATATCCACAGGAAGCTGGCTGGATGCAAGGCGCGTTTGTATCAGGCAATCGCGCCGCCCGCGAGGTTAATGAAGCACCGTAGCTACCGCTTCCTGAACGACTGCGACCCGAGGCGGGCCTCCAATGTCTATACTCAATAGGTAAACAAACGATCGCGGAACAGCAGTCAGAGTGGGGCAAAAAAATGAAAGTAGCGGAGGTATGGCGGTACCCGGTCAAATCAATGCTGGGAGAGGAGTTGGATCAGGCTGAGGTTGAACCTGGCGGCATACAGGGAGACCGGCAGTGGGCTGTAGTTGATGCAGAATCCGGCGTTTCCCTGAGCGCTAAACGCTATGCCGAGCTGCTGAGTTGCCGTGCGTGGACGAACGATAGCGAGGTAATGATTGTACTGCCGGATGGCTCTGAGTCGCCGGTTGATTCAACTGAAGCCGCGAATGGACTATCTGATCTTCTGGGACGCAAAGTAATTACCCGCTCGGCAGAATCTACTCAGACAATTCAACACGAATTTCCCACAGCCATAACGGAGGGTGAGGGAGAACCATTCCTGTGGGAACCGGGAACGGAGGCATTTTTCGACCGTGCACCTCTGCACTTAGTGACAACCGCGACTCTCAGTGAGCTGAGTCGATTGCAGCCGGACTCTGTATTTCATCATGCCCGTTTTCGTCCCAATTTTGTTATTGATACTGACGAGACGGGCTTCGTGGAAAACGATTGGGTCAATAGAGATTTGATTCTTGGTTCAGTGAAGTGCAAGGTGATTGACCACAAGCCCCGCTGCGTAATGGTCACGCGATGCCAAGGTGATCTTCCAAAAGACGTCGAGGTGATAAAAACCATTCTGAAAAACAACGACGGGAATGCCGGGGTTGAACTTCGTGCATTGGAGTCGGGGACGCTCCGCTGTGGAGACGAAGTAG